>JAPPBX010000115.1 GCA_026702755.1 Candidatus Poribacteria bacterium
CACGCTCTTAGGCAACGCCTTTAGTAATGTGACAATAACTTTGATAAATGTCAGTACAGTTTTCTTGCTGACGAGGTTTGAAATCTTAAAATCGCGTATCTTGTGGACCTAACTGTTGGAGTGTCTCCAAATCCTGCCACCATCTCGGAAAAACCTATACAAAAACGCGAACCTTTTTCGGAGAGATTTGACTAAACAAGTGGCAGTAAAGTGGAAGTGCCGCATGGGGAATTCACCTACGTTCCAGTTTCAAATTGAGTACAATACTCCAGTTAGAAGTGCGACGCTTTTGGATTTGACGGAAAATTACCTATGTGGGTGCTCCAATAATAGTAGTATATGTTTTCTCCAATAATAACGGAGTGGACACTTGAATAATAAGAGGAGATAAGATGCGCAAATTAATAGTCCTTGCGGCTGCTATAACAGCATATCTTGCTGCAATAGTGGTTTTGCCGAGTGTTGGTGTATCTGCACCAATGGGAAAGGTAGCAATTTTTACAGAGCAAGCCGGCTGGATGGGGCAACCTGCTGCAGCCAGAGAAGGTCTGGAAATGCAAAAAATGCTCAAAACCCCGACGGATGTTGTGATATTAACCGATAAACAGATTGGCGATTGGGCAGAAGATCACACGGATAATGGGGTCTCTGACATTATTGTCACATTCGGCTGGTTTCCGACAACCTTATACACCCCCGGTAACGCTGATCCTGACGGTTCCATCGCTGAAGAATTCCTTGAAGGCGGAAATGTTATCCTCAACACTGCGGATTATATTTTCTATGTCACGCAAGGCGGCGGTGCTAACGGAGAACAGGGTTTGAAGAACATGATGGACATCAACGCTGATATGTGGGCTGATGGCACAGCTATTAAACCCACTGCTGATGGGAAAAAGTATACCCCTACCCTCAAGGCGTTTACCTCAGCGCGAACGTTCAAGGAAGCACAGATTGACGATCCTTGGGAAGTTGAGGTGGTTTTCGGTGATAATGGTGCAGGGTTCTTGGATCCCGCGATTGTTCACGATACCGAAACTGATGGTCGCATCGGAATTGCCTACCAAGTACCAGGGGATGACAATCTCCCACGAGGTGAGCTCTTCACCGAAATGATCGATAATTACCTGTTTGAGGTGCTCGGGCCCCAATCGGTTGACCCGAATCAAAAAGTTACTACGACGTGGGGACATCTTAAGTCAAGATTCTAACCAAACGTCGTTGGAACTTCTATTAACACTTATCGTCCCGATAATATGCTTGGTATCATCGGGGCAAACTTAAAAAGAGAGGAAAAATTAATGATGCGCAACGTATTGACATTATTTTTAGTTTTGTTGATGGTTACATGCATTGTTTCAAGTTCGTCAGCTTTAGGTGATGTCGCTATCTTCAGCGAAAACACTGGATGGATTTCAAAAGACAATGCAGATATTCAGCGCGCAATCGTCTTTGATAACCTTCAAAACGCTGTTTCATCCGTTGGTGACGTTGTTTACAAAACTGACGAAGAAATCGGTCCTTGGGCAGAAGAACGTATCGATGATGGTAAGGCAGATATCCTTATCATTTTCGGTTGGTTCCCGACGACCCTTTATACCCCCGGAAATTCGCAGGTAGATGATTCCATTGCTGAACGTTTCCTCTACGGCGGAAATATCATTCTCAATTGTGCCGATTACATCTTCTATGTTACTGAAGGTGGTGGTGCGAATGGTGAAAACGGTCTGAAAACGATTATCAATATCAACGCCGATATGTGGGGCGACGGTACGCAGATTAAGCCTACAGCCGATGGCGAAAAGTATACGCCAACACTTGAAGCGTATACCTCCAATAGACCCTTCAAAAGTGCACAGATCGTTGATCCGTGGAGCGTTGAAGTCGCTTTCGGGGATAACGGTGCGGGGTTCTTTGATCCCGGTATTATCAAATTGAATGATAGTAGCGGACGCGTCGGTATCTGCATGCAAGAAGGAAATAATGGTGAATTGCCACGAGGACAGATACTTATTGAAATGATTGATTTCATTTCACAGCAAGCCGATGTGCTTACAGATGTTGAACCGGCAGGGAAAGCAGCTGTCATTTGGGGTAATATCAAAGTCACACGTTAGCCTCACAGTAAAACCGAAATTTTCCGCTCTTATGTCTCTGCCCTGAGGTGGAATATAAGAGCGGTTTCTATTTTGATGGATACTTACTTGCAGCACCCAGAGTTATTGGTGAATTATAGAAATAAGCAAACATTTACCGGTAGCTCCATAAATGCTTCTGTGGTGCCCTTGACAAGTTTCCCGTAAATTCGGTATAATAGATAGGCGTGGAAGGAGTGTGCTTTGAAACAGATTATCACACACGCAGACCCAGACCTTGATGCTATCGTCAGCGCATGGATCGCCCAAGATTTTCTCTTCCGAGAGAGTGAATCTGAGGTCTTGTTTGTGAGTCGCAAGGTTCCTGAAAAACTTATGCTGCATGCCGATTGTGTGGTAGATGTTGGGAACACATACTCGCCTGAAAATTACCGGTTCGATCACAAGCCTCCCGCATTTCAGAACAGAAACAGCACCTGCGCAACTCGGCTCATCTGGGAGTATCTGATTGACATCGGTGTTGATGTCGCGTATCTTGAACCTTTGGTACAGATAACATATCAAGGGGATACACACCGGAATTCAGAGGCACTCAAACAGAGCCGAATCGATGGACCGCATGCCGAATTAGTAAAACTAAAAATTGAACATAAAGAGACACCAGAGGTCTATCGACAGATGGTTCTCTGGCTGAGGAGTTATACAGAAAACTTATGAAGCAGCTTACATGTTTATTTGTTGCCCTATTTGCTATAACAGTCGTACAGGTGCAATTCGCAACTGCCGATGAATGGCACCAGTGGCGCGGTGAAAACCGAGAAGGTGTTTGGAACGAAACGGGTATCATTGAAAAATTTGAAGACGAAGAGATTCCGCTCCGTTGGCGTGTCTCTATCGGCAGTGGTTATAGCGGACCGAGTGTTGCTGATGGGCGCGTATACGTCACGGACAGACTCACAAAACCGAAACAGGTTGAGCGCGTTCACTGCTTCGATTGGGAAACAGGTGAATCACTTTGGTCTTATACTTACGATTGCGTCTATAAAATCGACTATACGGCAGGACCACGTGCAAATGTTACCGTTCATGATGGACTCGCTTATGCGTTAGGTGCGATGGGACATCTACACTGTTTCGATGCTACTACTGGTGAAGTCGTATGGAAAAGAGATCTCAATGCGGAATATGATATTCACATGCCGATCTGGGGCATCGCGTGTGCACCCATTGTTGAAGGTGGAAACCTGATCGTTCAAATCGGCGGGAAGCCAGATGCTTGTATCGTTGCCTTTGATCGGAAAACCGGCGAAGAGAAGTGGAAAGCATTGGACGATAACGCCTCCTATTCGGCACCGATTGTCATTACGCAAGCAGGCAAACGTGTCCTAATTTGTTGGACAGGTGCTAATATCGCCGCACTTGACCCACAAACAGGAAAAATCCACTGGCTTTATCCATTTCCACCGGAAAGTTTTGAGATCGCTATCGCGACTCCTATTTTCAATCAGAATGAATTGTTCGTCACAGAATTCCGTCAAGGGTCTCTGCTCCTGAAGCTGCCAACGGATAAGTTAGCAGTCGAACTCGGTTGGCACCGTAAGGGAAAAAACGAACAGAACACCGATGCGCTTCAGACGACTATGGCAACACCTGTCCGAATAGGCGATTACATTTATGGCGTGGATAGTTATGGCGAACTCCGCTGTCTTGACGCAGGAAACGGTGATCGGATTTGGGAAGACCTCACCGCTGTACGGAAAGCACGCTGGAGCAATATCCATTTCGTCAGTCATCCAGCAGCATCGGATAATAGGGTATGGATGTTCAACGAACATGGTGAACTTCTCATCACGGAACTTTCTCCCGAAGGACTTAACATTATCAGTCGCGCCAAATTAATCGAACCGACGCGCGACCAATTGAACCGAAGAGGCGGCGTTACATGGGCACATCCGGCGTTTGCCTATAAGCACGTCTTTGCACGAAACGACAATGAACTCGTTTGTGCAAACTTAGCAAAAAACGAAAAATAAAACTGAACCACGGAGGTTAAAGTATTGGACACGACTCGGACACCAGAGGTAAACTTACGCCCTGGCGAACAACTTCACGGCTTTGAGGTAAAATCCGTCACACCGATTCATGAATTGCGATCGGTAAACATTGAGTTAACACATCAGCATAGCGGGGCACGCCTGTTACATCTCTATACAAACGACACGGAAAATCTTTTCTCTATTAATTTCCCAACCCCGCCATCGGATGATACCGGTGTACCGCATATCCTTGAGCACGCGGTTTTGGCAGGCTCACACAAATTTCCGGTTAAAGAACCCTTTTTTGAGATGATTAAGATGAGCATGGCGACATTTATTAACGCCATGACGAGTGCTGATTTTACCTGCTATCCGGTATCAAGCAACGTCAAAAAAGATCTCTTCAACTTAGCGGAAGTCTACTTTGACGCGGTCTTCCATCCCTTATTGACGGAGAACACCTTCAAGCGCGAAGGACATCACCTCGCTCCCGTTGATCCAGAGGATCCGACCGGCGATTTAAAGATAACAGGTATCGTCTATAACGAGATGAAAGGTGCATTCTCAGATCCCGAGGCTCGTTTATACCGATCAATGATTTGTCAACTGCTTCCCGATACTCTTTACGCTTGGGAATCGGGTGGTGATCCAGATGCCATCCCGGATTTGACTTATGAGCAGCTCAAAGGGTTCCATGAAACCTATTATCATCCGAGCAACGGTTATTTTGTCCTTTACGGTGACATTCCAACGAGCGATTATCTTGCGTTCCTCGCTGATAAGTTGGATAGGATCCCCCAAAACGCTGCAAGTGCTGCCCTGCGCCCCTTGCGACCGGAAGTCACGCACCAACCGAAGTGGGACGCGCCACGACTTGTAACGGATACCTACCCTGTTGGGGCGGATGAACCGCTTACAGAAAAGACGTATCTCATGCTCAGTTGGATCATCGGAGATGCAACCAACCCAGAAGAGGTTGTCTTGGGTCGAATCTTGAGTCTCATTCTGCTTGGCAACGAAGCGGCACCTCTCCGTAAGGCGATTATTGATTCCAAGCTCGGTGCTGACATCGTGTTTTCTGGTGCAAGCTCTATTGGACCCGCAGCCACTTTTTACATCGCACTCAAGGGGAGTGAAGCGGATCGCGTTGAAGCGTTTACGCAGCTGGTCAATGACACCCTAACACAGATTGCGGATTCAGAGATTGATAGCGAAAAAGTGGAAGCAGCCTTTCAACAAGCAACCTATCATTATCAAGAAGTCGCGTCAATGTTCCCGCTTCGCATGCTCTACCGCGTCATCGAAGGCTGGATATATGAAAAAGATCCTGACACCTTCCTGAAGATGGGAGAAAGCCTCACTGATGTCCGTGAGCAGTGGCTGGAAAATCCATCAATTTTCAACCAATTGATCCGGGAAAGGTTTATTGAGAACCCGCATCGCCTGACGAATGTACTCTCTCCCGATGGTGACATGCAGTCAAAAACGGACGCTGAACTCGTTGAACGGATGAAGGAAACGCGGTCACAGTTGACTGATGAAGAAGTCCAGCGAATTGCCGCCGATGCTGCTGAACTTGAACGTCTTAATGGCGTCCCGAATTCACCGGAAGCACTCGCGAATCTGCCACAACTCCAAGTCAGCGATCTCCCTGAAAAACCGAAACATATTCCCACAACGGTTGAAAATATCGGTGAACAGGTCCTGCTCCGCAGCGATGTTTTTGCCAACGGTGTCAACTATCTTGTGCTAAACTTCGATTTGCAAGGGTTGCCAGAGCATCTCTGGACGTATCTACCCAGATATACCGATGCTATTAGCAAACTCGGTGCCGCTGATATGAATTACGAAGAAATGGCACAACGAACATCAGCGGTCACCGGTGGGATTGGATGCTCACCCGGGTTTTCTACATACGCGCTTGACCCGAATCGTTTCATGCAGAGCATGTCCTTTCACCTGAAAGCACTTGATGGTAAAATGGATGCCGCGTTGGATGTCCTGCACGATCTACTTTTCGCTGTGAATCCACGCGACACGGAACGTCTTAGAGATGTGATGGTCCAGGCTGTTGCGGAATACCAGACAGAAATGATCCACGACGGCTCAAGTACCGCAATTCATCATGCTTCGCGCGGACTCTCATCGAACGCGCATCTCGCTGAGATCATCTATGGTCTGCCACAACTCCGCAATAGCGAAACCCTCCTTAACAATTTTGACGAACTTAACACCGACCTTATGGGTCATATAGAAGGGATTCGCGATTTCCTGTTAGCACGTGGACGGGTGACCATCAGCTTCACCGGTTCCGATCCGGCTTTTGACACAACGCGAACCAAGCTTGGTGAATGGCTTGACGCGATGCGGGACGAACCCGTTACCTCAGAGCCAATTGCGTTCCCGCAGTTTGAGACACCACCGAGAGAGGGATTAGCCGGTCCCATTCAGATTGCGCACTGCGCGCACGTAATGCCGGCACCGCACTACTCCCATCCGGATTCGACGCTGCTGACAATTGGCGCACATCTCATTCGACTGGATTACATACTGAGTGAAATCCGCTTTAAGGGCAACGCCTATGGTGCGCGGTTTAGTTATAGTCCTTATGAAGCAGTTCTCTGTCAATCCTCGTTTCGCGATCCACACGTCGCACGCACGATCAATGTCTTTGAGGAAACCGTTGACTATGTTAAACAGGTAGAATGGACACAGACAGACATAGACCGCGCGATTATCGCTACGGCAAAAGATGGTGAGAGACCGATTCGTCCAAGTTCCGCAGCAAGAGAGGCACTGAGTCACCATCTCGTTGGTCAGACGCGCGAGATGCGAGAGGAACGCTACGCACAACTCCGACGTGCCACCCCTACTGAGGTGAAACGTGCATTGCTCCAACTCTTGGAGGAAAACGGAGATAAAGCCGCGGTGTGTGCCGTTTCAAGTCGTGAGAAACTGGAAGCCGCGAACAATGAATTGGCGCAACCTCTCGTCATTGAAGATATTTTAAGTTAAACCTATGTTTACTTATATACACCTACCTTTACAGGGACTGAACTTACGCAGCCCTCTTTGCTGGCGAGGTTTAAAACCTCGCCAGCAGTGAGCGGGCCTTAAAATTTACCAAAAACTTGCGTAAGTCCTAAGTAAAATGAAAGGAGTGAAAGATGAAAAGAATTGCAATTTTGACGATTTGTATCTTTGCTTTAGCAGCGGTTGTGGTGTTTGCCTCACAGCCGGTCGGTTTTGAGAAAAACTGGCATCATTGGCGCGGACCGCATGCTACGGGTGCCGCTGTCGATGCTAACCCTCCGACGACATGGAGTGAAACCGAAAACATCCGTTGGAAAATCGCTATCCCCGGGACCGGACATGCTGCACCAATTATCTGGGAGGACAAAATCTTCATCCAGACGGCTATTGAGGTTAAGGCAAACGAGTCTGAGGGGGATGATAATCCATTCGGCGGCTTCTTCGGAGGAAATAAGGAGCCACTGTATAAATTTGACCTTCTCGCCATCAATCGGAGCGATGGAAGTATTCTTTGGCAGAAGACGCTTCGAGAAATACAACCGCATGAAGGAACGCACGGGGATGCCACTTACGCTTCAAACTCGCCGGTCACCGACGGTGAGCACATCTACGCCTATTTCGGTTCACGCGGACTCTACTGCGTGGATATGATGGGCAATGTGAAGTGGGAAAAAGACATCGGTACAATGTATAAGAGGAACACATTCGGTGAAGGAAGTTCGCCTGTCCTTCATGGAAACACACTTGTTATCCAGCAAGACCACGAAGGTGATTCCTTTATTACCGCGCTTGACAAGCGGACAGGGGATGTACTCTGGAAGACCGATCGCGATGAAAGAACGACTTGGTCTTCGCCTGTTGTTGTAGAACATGATGGAAAAGCACAAGTAATTACGACAGGTACGAATCGTGTTCGTAGTTACGATTTGGAGACCGGAAAACTGTTATGGGATGGCGACGGCTTGACTGCTAACAGTATTCCTTCACCTGTTGCTGCTGAAGGGTTTGTTTATCTTATGAGCGGTTTCCGAGGTAGTGAATTGCAGGCAGTTTACCTTGCTAAGGCAAGTGGTGATATTACCGATTCTGGCGCAATTGCCTGGGAATATAATCGGGATACGCCGTATGTACCATCACCACTCCTCTATAAGGATGCAATCTATTTCTTAAAGGAGAACAGAGCCATCCTCACCGCCTTCGATATCAAAACGGGGGAAGCACACTATGGACCTAAGCGGTTACAGGGCGTTTCCGGTGTCTATGCGTCCATTGTTGGAGCAGGGGATCGCGTCTATATCGCTGGACGGAACGGTGTCGTCAACGTTATCCAGCACGGTCCTGAATTTAGCATCATAGCGGAAAACACCCTGGACGATAGTTTCAACGCATCGCCCGCGATTGTCGGTTCAGAGTTATATCTCCGTGGCGGTCAGTATCTCTACTGTATTGCGGAGTAAGTCGTTATCAGTTTTAACCATCAACTCGTCTACAGATACTTTTACGAAGGCGCGAGTTGATGGTTAAAGTTGTCAGTTACAAGAGAACTTTGTTAAACGAAAACCTCTTAACTGACAACTGACAGCCAATTATCTAATACGTTGCTCTTCCGCCACTGACATCGTAGCACTGCCCTGTCACAAAACTTGCTTCATCTGACGCTAAGAAATTCACTACAGCAGCGACTTCCTCCGGTTTCCCAACGCGTCCCAACGGAATCTTACCCACCATATAATCAATGGTTGATTGTGCCATACCTTCCAATATCGGTGTTTCAATGACCGCTGGAGACACTGCATTCACGCGGATATTATAGTCCGTTACCTCCTTAGCGAGTGCCTTCGTTAAGCAGATGACCCCCGCCTTAGATACGGAATATGGGATGAGCGTCGGATTACCCTCCTTGCCAGCAATCGAGGCGATGTTCACAATCCTGCCGTAGTCCTGCGCGATCATGGGAGCAATCACGGCTTTACAACAGAGAAAAACACCTGTCAGATTCACACCTATCACGCTGTCCCAATCCGCCTCTTCTAAGTCCGTCAATGGAAGTGTGCGTCCTGCAATCCCGGCATTGTTGACGAGAATGTCAACACGACCAAAGGTGGAAATAACTTTTTCGACAGCAGCATTGACATCTGAAGAAACCGAAACATCTGCCTGAACGGGCAGTGCTTTGCGTCCAGTAGATTCAATCTCCTGTGCGACCGCTTCGGCTGCCTCCATGTTTAAATCCATGATAGCGACATTCGCGCCTGCGTTCGCGAGTCTGATGGCAATCGCTTTACCAATACCTTGTCCCGCGCCTGTCACAATCGCAATTTTATCCGTTAGATTCATCAAAATCCCTCCTGAGTTCCAAAAAATCGTCCAATTCAACGCCGAACGCATCCGCTATCCGATTGATGTAGCTGAAAAAGCCAACGACTTCCACAATAGCGAAGAGTGCTTCGTCAGTGAGTCCATAGCTGCGGAGGTGTTCAAGGTCTGCTGGCGTAACAGTAGCTGCTGCTTTTGTTACTTTACCAGCAAATTCAAGGATCGCTTTTGTAGTCTCGTCAATATCGGCCTTGTGAAAATCCGTTACAATCTGTGCAATTTGTGCATCTGTGAATTGTGCCCGCAACTCATCCGCGTGTGCGATTATTCAGTAGTGGCATTCGTTCACTTTCGAGACGACAGTTGCAATCATTTCACGTTGCATTCGGCTCAGCGGAGAGTCCTCGTCAAACATTATCGCTATGTAAAGTTCAATAAAAGGACGCATGCTTTTTGGTCGGACACTGAGAAGTTTGACGATATTGTAAACTTGTCCTGCCCGTGCAATTGCAGCGTCATATTCCTCTTTCACGATACCGGTTGCTTCGGCTTCATCTACAGTGCGAATCCATGCCATTTTACTCTCCAATCACGACACCGTATTCACCTACGACCGCGCCTTTGTGCCCCGTTTGGTAGTGTAGGTGTCTTTCACCGACAATCGGTTGTGTGCTTTGCACTTCAACGGTCCCACGGACTTTTCCCATGGCACCTTCATCCATATCCGAACAGTGGAACGGCTTGATTTGGCGGTGCACCTGCCGACGAATCTCACCTTGCCGATTGCGGACGATGACGTTGACCAAGGCATCTGCTTCTCCGACGTTAAGGAATCGGAACCAGTCCCATGCACCACCCGCAATTTCAGGGAAAAAGAGTCGGATTCCGACCTGTCCCCCCTCGACCGATGCTCCGGGGAGGTCGACAATGGCTGTTCCGCTGTGCATGTGTCGTTCGGCGACAACCGGCTGATCGCTACGGACCTCTACGGAGGAATTTACATTAATGTCGTCTATAGGTGGTGTCCAACACTGAAAAGGTCTCAGTCCATCCATTCTTTTTGTCCATGTGGCTTGCGCGTTGTCATCTTTACGTGCGATCATCGTCACTTCCGCTTCTTCTGTTCCAACGTTGACGATCACGACCCAATCTTGCCATGCGGGTCCGACCTCTGGGAAAAAGAGTGTACGGGGCGCATCTGAAATCACTTGTCCGAACTGCCCGACACATGTCTTTCCTCCTTGATAGTGGAGATGGCGTTCACCGACAATGGGTTGTGAACTTTGCATCTCTACGGTGCCGGTAACGTTCCCCATAACCCCTTCGTTGAGATCCCAACAACAGAGAGGGTCGATAACGTGGTGTCGCTGCCTGAGTACATCGCCATTTCTGTTTCGGACAGTTATGTTGACGTGCGCATCCGCTTCACCGACGTTTAGAACCCGAAACCAATCGTGGGCACCAGAAACTAATTCTGGGAAGAAAAGTCGTTGTCCGACTGTTTCATACTCTTCAGCTGCCCCGACAAAATCAAGGACATTCGTACCTTGGTGCATGTGCCGTTCTGCCACAATCGGTTCGTCCGCAGTGAACTGCATAGAGGAGTTCTCTTTAATCTCCTCAACGTTTGGTATCCAAGACTGGAAGGAGCTTACTGTTTTTTCAGCGGACCAGGTCGGTTGTCCGTTCCGAGCATGTCTCGCTATCGCAGTTATACGGGTATCTTCAGTACCCACGTTCGTAACTTGGACCCAATCTTGCCATTGGGGTCCTACTTCTGGAAAATAAAGGGTCGTTGCTCCTGGCATTGGTGCCTCCTATTTAAATTTAAAGCCTTTTTTATTACGATACATACTCGCAACGTGTGATTACGAGAAATTAAGAACGTCATGATGAAGAGCACTGTTACTATTTTAACTTGCATTTATTTATATTTTCCACTACAATTTCAGACGCATTCAGTTTTCAGTCGTCAGTCGTCAGTAATCGCGATTAGAAACGGCTTCCACAAGGGAGCGGCACCATAAATGCCCTTAGTTTGCACTTATAGTAAAACCTACAATTAATTGACCTTGCAGAAGGGCGAGGATACAATCCTCGCCAGCGGTGGTGAGGTGTTTTGTGTTTTCCAAAGTGCCTCTTATTTTCGGGTTCTACTATAACATTGGGAAAATTGTTTGCTTTACAGAAATTTTACGCCTACATATCGCTAAATGACTTTCATAATTTGAGGAGAAGACAATGGCAGCGAAAAAACTTTCAGATGCTGAGGTTCAGGAAAACCTTGAACAACTCAACGGTTGGACAGTGGAGAACGGTAAGTTACATAAAGAATACCAGTTTGATACCTTTGTTACAGCGTTCGGTTTTATGACACAACTCGCCTTAATCGCGGAATCCATGAATCATCACCCTGAATGGTTCAACGTCTATAACCGTGTGACAATTGATTTGATGACGCACGATGCAGATGGCATCAGTGAATTGGATTTTCAATGGGCAAAGCACGCCGATTCAATTAGCGGTTAATCCGGTTACCTATAGATGGGAATGACACAACCCGCATTGGAGAGACGTATGAGGGTCTTAATTGGAAGTCGACAGGCACCAGAGATTGAGGAGATGTTGTCGGATGTCCCACCGGGTGTTGAGGTACACTTTTTACCACACGGTGAATCCTTACGTGAACACATCGCTGATGTTGAGATTTTGTTTGGACACCTTGGTGAAGATGCAATACTGGAAGCGACTGCGCTGCGTTGGGTGCACCAACCACATGCCGGTGTTGAAGGATTTATGTATCCTGCTTTCAAGGCGAGTGATATTATACTCACCAACTGTCGTGGCTTGTACGGTACGCAGATCGCAGAACACGCTTTTGCCTTACTTTTGTCCATCACTCGGCGGATTCCGGCCCAATTGGAATTCATGAAGACGAAGCATTGGGAGCGCGTTCCGTGTGTTGAACTGGCGGGTATGACAATGGGTATCCTCGGATTGGGTGGCATCGGGCGGGCGATTGCAGTACGTGCACAGGCGTTTGAATTTAATATCATCGCTGCTGATGTAGAACCGATTGACAAACCTGATACCGTGTCAGAACTCTTCGGTTTAGATGAATTGATGGCGTTTCTTGCGAAGTCGAACATCCTCATGGTATGTTGCCCAAGCACGCCTGAAACACATAAACTCTTATCGCACGCACAGTTCAATCAGATGCCTGATGATAGTTACGTTGTGAATGTCAGTCGTGGCAAGGTTATTGACGAAGAGGCATTGGTCGAGGCACTTCAGAGTGCGAAATTAGCCGGTGCTGGGTTAGATGTAACGTATACAGAACCGTGTCCACCGGAAAACCCTCTGTGGGAACAGGAGAACGTAATCTTAACTTCACACAGCGCGGGGTCTTCGCAGCACATTCGGAGACGCGCTATGCAACTCTTTATTGATAATTTACATCGTTACGTGGAAGGTGAGCCTTTAGTCAACGTCGTTGACAAACAGAAGGGATACTAAATCACAACTCAGAAATGGAGAGAAAATGAGTCAGAAAACATATCGCGCCGCTGCGATTGGGCATACCGGTGCTGGCAACTTCGGACATGGACTCCATACCCCATATAAAGATATAGAGAACGTCGAATTCATCGCTGTCTCTGATCCAGATGAGGCTGGCAGGGAGAAGGCGGCGGCAGAAGCGAGTGCTTCGCGCAGCTACGCTGATTATCGGGATATGCTTGAGAAAGAGGATCTTGACATTGTAAGTGTCTGTCCGCGCTGGACATCGGAACATGTCGATATGGTAACCGCTTGTCTTGAGGCGGGATGCAGCGTCTATTCCGAGAAACCGATGACGAGTACACTCGCGGACGGTGATAAGATCGTTGAGACCGCGAAAGCAAACGGTTTAAAGGTTGCTGTGGCGCATCAAGCGGTCTACCTCCCCGCAACGCATACCATCAAACAGATGCTTGACGAAGGGAAGATTGGCACGATCCAAGCCATCTACGCCAGCGGCAAGCAGGATCACCGCGGTGGCGGTGAGGATATGATTGTCCTTGGCACCCACACGTTCAATATGATGCGTTTCTTCGTCGGTGATGTCGCATGGATGCAGTCGCATGTCACAACAAACGGCAAAGAGATTGCATACGGTGATGACCATAAACCGACAGAACCTGTGGGAGCCGTCGCGGGTGATTGCATCAACAGTTACTTTGCTTTCAAAAGCGGTGTTTCCGGCTTCTTCGAGTCCCGGAGAGATCAGGCTGGTTCAGGCAGATACGGTATGGAGATCGTCGGTAGTGAAGGTATTTTCTCGCTTCGCGGTGATGTCGCGAATCGGCTGATGGTCTACCCGTATCCGGTGCTGGTGCCTGCAAATCCAGAGCAGCAGTGGGAGGCAATGGATTTAGACCAAACGCCTTTCTCTCAAGGGAATGAGCTGGCTATCCGAGACCTTATTGATGCTATTGAAAACGACCGGAAACCGATTTCTGCAGCTGAAGACGCTGTCGCTGCATTAGAGATGATTCTCGGTGCTTACGAATCTCAATTGTCTGGCGGACGTGTCCCGTTCCCGATTGCGAACCGTGAGCATCCCTTAAGCAGATAACCTCATAACCTTCTGCTGGCGGGGTTTCTAACCCCGCCATTCTGTGAGTTCCTTAATTCAAAACTGATATATGCAGAGCGAGGCCTCCGTGCCTCGCCATTTTTTTATGCAGGTATCGTCTTCCGAACACCATTTTCATAGCGGACCTGATAATCGGTATCCGGGACATCCATCGCACGGACAGCAAGTTCGCCGAATGTAATCAGCGGTTCAGAGAGTAGTAGCAGTTCATCAAGCGATTCGGTCGGTGTTTTGTTCGTTGTGTCCAGCACAATTTTGCGTCCACTCTGGGTAAACAGCGATTTGTCAATCTCCTCTTGAAACAAGCGATTCAGTTCCGGAATATCGGCTTCCTTGATGATCTGGTATTCGTGTGGATCTGTTTTCATCCGTTCCTTAATCGCCGCGTCGCTGGCGGTGACGTGGATCATCACGACATCTGGCAATCGTGCTTCGATAACCTGCGTTTCATAGCCGCGCTGCGCATTGATATGATATTTCGAGTAATACGTGCTTTCCGGGTCATCTCCATAGAAAGACGAGTAAACGAGTTCCTCAATGTGCCATCCGGCGATGAGTGTGTTCGGATAGTTTTTTATCACCTCAACGTGGTATTGAAGCTGCATCCGCTGCATTCGTTCCTTTACATCCTCTGGGAAATGGATGTACGCTGCTCTTGATTCAGGACTCAGCGTTGAATCGGGGATCGTAAAGTGATCATCTACGTGAACTCTCAATTTCCGATGTTGGTAATAGTCTGTCATTAGGTTTACTAATGTCGATTTTCCAGCATATTCGATACCCACAAAAATACATCTCATAAAAAAACCTCGCTATTGAATTGGTGTAAATGAACAGTGCTTTACCACAGTCTGTCCTTATATCTATCACGAAACAGGAAAAGTGTCAAGCGTCAAATCGTCTTGACATTCACACAATGAGCGGGTATAATAACTTTACCGTAAACAGATTGAACATAAGGAGACATACATGGAAAAAATTCAGACCTTCAAAATCCAAAATCCGGAGTACGGAGACACCTATACTGCTCACATCGAAAAAAATGGGGCGGGGTGGTTAGGACAGATACAAGAAGTTCCCGAAATAAAATGCGAGGAAAGTACGCCAGACGCACTATTGAAAGTCCTCAAAAACGAACTTCACGAGGTCCTAATAGCTCGGGCAGACGCTTGGGATAAGCAGATTGAGGAGGACATAAAAGCCGGAAGACTGGATCGACTTGGTGAAAAAGCCCTTGAGGATTTGCGAGCAGGTAGGTGCAAAGATCTATAAAACTAACGCTGAGTTTTGGAAAAACTATCAGGACTTGCCACGAGAGGTTCAACGACTTGCAGACGAAAAGTTTGAACTGCTGAAACGAGATCCAAGACATCCATCCCTCAATCTCAAAAAAGTTGGCGTGTACTGGGTAGCAAAAGTCAGCATTAACTACCGAACGCTGGCACGCGAAGAAAATGGCATCCTCGTCTGGTTCTGGATCGGGAAACATGACGAATACATGCGACAGATCCGATCCGCCTTTTAATGAGTCATGAGATTGAGATTTTATTCGACCCAAGGAGGCACAAATGGAAAAAATTCAGACCGTTGAAATCTACGATGCGGAATACGAAACAACCTATACTGCCCAGATTCAAAAAAACGGCAGTAGCTGGATAGGATGGATACAAGAATACCCCAAGGTGAAATGTGAGGAAGGTACACAAGCAGCATTGCTGAAGACCCTTGAAAACACACTTTATGAAACTTTAGAAGCCGACTGGGAAGCGTGGGATAAGCAGATCGAGGAGGACATAAAAACCGGAAGGTTTGATCGACTTTACAAGGAAACACTTGAGGATTTGCGGGCAGGTAGGTGCAAAGATCTATAATTCGATTCGACCTATAATATCTTTTCAAGAAAATTGAACCCAAGGAGACAAACATGGAAAAAATTCAGACCTTCAAAATCCAATATCAAGACTACCTTGAAACCTATACTGCCCACATTCAAAAAAATGGCAGTAAATGGATAGGATGGATACAGGAAGTTCCTGAGCTGAAGCGAGAAAAAGACACGCAAGAGGAATTGCTGAAAACTCTTAAAACCGAACTTCATGAAACTCTGGCAGATGAATGGGAGGCCTGGTGTGAGCAATTTGAAGAAGACGTGAAAGCCGGTCGATTAGACCGACTTTTCGATGAAGCCCTTGAGGATTTACGGGCAGGTAGGTGCAAAGATTTATAGGACCACTCATAGGTTTTGGACATACTATGAAAATCTGCCGCGAGAGGTTCAGCGACTTGCCGACAAAGGTTTTGAGCTGCTGAAGCAAGATCCAAGGCATCCTGCCCTGCACTTAAAGAAAGTAGGCACGCGTTGGTCTGCTCGTATTAATAAGGACTATCGCGCTTTAGCACGTGAAGAAGATGGCACTCTCGTCTGGTTTTGGATCGGCAAACATGACGAATACATGCGACGTATCTAATAATTAAATCTTTTACGAAATCACCTCACAAATAATACACCATGTTAACAATCGGCAATCTCAATATCCCAGACTTCCCACTATTGCTCGCACCGATGGAAGATGTGAGCGATCCGCCTTTCCGCGCCGTCTGCAAGGAAAATGGTGCGGATCTCATGTACACCGAATTCATCTCCTCCGAAGCACTTATTCGTGACGCGGCACCGAGTGTTGCCAAATTGGACATTTTTGAAGCCGAAAGACCCATCGGCATCCAAATCTTTGGGCACGACATTGATTCCATGCGCGCCTCTGTCGAGATTACCGAAAAGGTCCAACCTGACATCATCGACATTAACTATGGGTGTCCTGTCAAGAAGGTTACATGCAAAGGGGCAGGTGCCGGTATCCTACAAGACATACCGAAGATGGTGAAAATGACTGCCGAAATGGTCAAAGCCACGCAGTTGCCCGTCACCGTCAAAACTCGTCTCGGCTGGGACGATAAAACGAAATACATCGTTGAGGTTGCCGAACGGCTACAGGATGTCGGTATACAGGCAATCGCTATTCACGGCAGAACCCGCCGACAGATGTATAAAGGAGATGCCGATTGGACGCTCATCGGTAGGATTAAAGATAACCCGCGTATGACGATCCCTGTCTTCGGCAACGGTGATGTCGATAGTCCACAGAAAGCGGCAGAGATGCGGCAGCAATACGGTGTTGACGGTATCATGGTCGGACGCGCTGCGATCGGTTACCCGTGGATTTTCGACGAGATAAAACACTATTTCGCAACAGGTGAATTGCTCCCACCGCCTTCCATAGATGAACGCATCAAGGTTTTTAGAAAACACCTCGACTTTTCCATTAAATGGAAAGGATTAAAACTCGGTCTCGTTGAGATGCGGCGGCACTATAGCAACTATTTTAAGGGCATCCCACACGTCAAACCCTTTCGCTATCGTCTTGTTACATGTGATAGTTACGACGGTGTTTTAGGCATTGTATCGGAACTCCGGACGCATGCGCTAATGTTAGGGTTCTCATAGGAATAGGATTCCGGGAGCCTGAAAAAACACTTGACTTGAAAACCACATAATATTATCATAAACTAAAACTATACCTTTGCAGTAAAGGACCTGGAATGGAAAAAATACCCTTTATGAAACTCAGCGGTGCGGGTAACGATTTTGTCATCATTAATAATCTGGCGGAAATTGTTGATAGCACCGATACAGATTTTGTGCAAAAACTCTGCCAACGCCGTATGTCGGTTGGAGCTGATGGTGTTCTGCTCGTCGAAAAAGCGGACGATGTCGATTTTCGCATGCGCTACTTCAACGCTGATGGTGGTGAAGTAGAGACCTGTGGAAACGGCGCACGCTGTATCTCTAAGTTCGCCTATCTGAATGGAATCGCGTCTGAAAAAATGCGGTTTCTGACGAACGCTGGAATTTATGAATCCGAGATAGTGGGTACGAGCGTTAAAGTCCGTATGAGTGATCCCACGGACATTCGACTCAATGTCCCACTCCAATTAGACGATGGGATGCATACCGTTGGGTTCGCGAACAGCGGTGTACCGCACGTTGTTTTCTTTGTAGAGGACTTGGAAGGAACGGATGTATTTGACTTAGGACAACAGACACGCTATCATGACGATTTCAAACCCAATGGCACTAATGCGAATTTTATCCGTGTTCAGTCATCGGGATTAATTGACATCCGGACGTATGAACGTGGCGTTGAAGATGAGACGCTCGCTTGTGGCACAGGTTCAATCGCTTCCGCTATTGTCGCTGCGACATTAGGAAAAGTTGTATCTCCTGTTGCCGTCAAAACAGCGAGTGGCGTGGTTCTTAAAATCCATTTTGACGTAGAAAACGGAGAAGCTCAAAACGTCTACCTCGAAGGCGATGCTCGCGTTATCTACGTCGGTGAACTCACAACAGACGCATGGGATTATTAAAAATAGCAGGAAAACCCACACCGTTGGGTTTCCGTAGCCAGCAAGGAGGGTTTACATGTTTCAAGGCTCTTATGTTGCACTCGTCACACCATTTAAGGACGATGAATCGCTTGACGAATCGAAACTCAAGGAACTGATTCAATTTCAGCTTGACGGCGGCACACACGGCATCGTTCCGTGTGGCACAACAGGTGAATCTCCTGCGCTGTCTGAGTCTGAACACGATAGGGTGATAGAACTCACCGTCGAAACTGTGAGTGGGCAGGTGCCTGTTATCGCTGGCACGGGTTCCAACTCGACGACACGCACCTTGCGTGCGACAGAGCACGCGAAAGCCGCCGGTGCGGATGCTGCCCTGATTGTCACCCCCTATTACAACAAACCGACCCAAGAGGGGTTATATGCCCACTACATGAAAATCGCCGACACGGTGGACATCCCGATCGTTGTCTACAATGTCCCTGGACGATGCGGGACTGACATCCTTTCACCTACGATCGCAAGGCTTGCGGAGCACCCGAATATCGTCGCTCTCAAGGAAGCGACTGGCGAACTGAAACGCGCCAGCGAAGTCGTCAACTTATGCCCCGATGACTTTGTCGTGCTTTCCGGTGATGATGTCAACACCCTACCAATCATGGCTGTTGGTGGTAAGGGTGTTATTTCAGTTGTGGCGAACATCGCACCGGCAGATGTTGCGGAGATGTGTAATGCTTTCCATGCGGGGAATCTTGAACTCGCCCAAAAACTTCACTATAAAACGTTGCCGCTGGCGGTTGATCTCTTTATTGAGACGAACCCGATCCCTGCGAAAACCGCGCTCCAGTTGATGGGCAAACTCAACGGGAAACTGCGATTGCCGCTCGCACCAATGGTGTCTGCGAACCTTGAGTCCTTGCGGAATACGCTTTCGGAAACGGGTTTGATTTAGTGAAAAAAGTGGAAGGTGCGATGTTCCAATCGCGCCTTCTTTTTTCAATTAGGGGCATCAAAATGTCTGACGGTTCCATGGAACAAGTCCAAAATCGTGCGAACTCTGACCTGCGTCGTCAATTTCGCTCTTTTCGTGGTTTTATAAAGAAACCTAAAAAGGCTTGGTCTGCCCCTACCTTAAAGTGGTTTTCACTCTACAGCATTGGGATTTTGGCGGGCATGTGGGCTTTTATTCTTGACTGGACTAAACTGGAGCCATGGATCGGGATAGCCATAACTGTAGGAATATCAGTGATTATAGTTGTGTCTATCCTGTTTATAGAAAATGATCGTGCAGCCAGCGAAGGATGGTCCCGAATCCATCGCTATGTGAATGCCCTTATATTTACTGTGGGTACAATCGTTGTCGGATTTGCAGGTTGGATTGGCGGTACAGCAATGCATAGGCAGGTAGAACCACTCGCAAGCAAATTCATATCGCCGTGAACTATCTTATGCACTAAACATTCAACCGCGTCTACAAACAGTTTTAAGGGGCGATATCCTTCACGCAGCGAAACCCGTTATTGATATATGCGGCTGATGGGCTGCTCTCATTTCGGAAAGCCACACGCAGAAAATCCGGTGGTGTCCACCAAGAACCGCCGCGCGTCACACGCGCAGATGTAATCGTCTTGAAATTAGATAAAACATCTTCCAAACTCCCATCAGCAAACGGATTCTGACGCGGGGAATTCGCATAAAAATCAGCATCCCACGCGTCAAGACACCACTCACGCACATTGCCACCCATATCATACAATCCATATCCATTTGGTGGGAAGTTTCCAACTGGTGCGGAATGTGCATAACCATCATCAACGTCCAGATTTGCCCATTCAAGATGCCCTGCGAGCATATCGGCGAAGTTACACTGTGTTCCGTCCGGCGGCGTGGCACCCCACGGATACTTCTTACCTGCTAAACCGCCGCGGGCAGCTTTTTCCCATTCTGCCTCAGTCGGTAACCGTTTACCCGCCCATGTCGCGTAAGCCATGGCATCATACCAATTCACACCAACAACAGGATGCCAATCCGTTGGTGAAAGATTCAAAACCTGATTCCCTAAAGGTGTATACCCGGTGGCTCGGACAAATTCGTTATACTGACCGACAGTCACCTCGAATATGTCCATATAGAACGCATCCAAGTAGACGGTATGTACGGGCAGCTCGTCGCTATCTCCCTCAGAGTCGGTGCTGCCCATCTGAAATTCGCCTGCAGGAATAAGTACCATCCCTTCTGGAACACTTGGTGATTGGGCGACTGTCGTTCTCATGAGATGATCTCCTTCGGGCATCAACACCATCAGGAGCATCACAAGTACCGTAAATACTGTTTTCATAAGATCATCCCCTTGAGAAATTCTCTGGCAACAGCCGATGCACTGTGTCAATCACCAACTGCTCAACGCCGGTGGCGAATCGAGTTGGTGGACCGAAATAGAGCATCGCACCACCACCCTCATAGCCGCCCTCGGCTAACACGCGTTCCGATGGGATATAGCACGGAAACGCATTTGCGTATGCCCCTACCCACAACTTTTCGGCATCTAACTCGTTCTTCAGACGCAGTGAATAATCAACAACGACTTCACTGGCAAGGAAAACAACACCGAGTTCATCGCCGAAACTCCACGCTTGTACGGGATAAGAGAGTTCCGTTTGTATCGACTGTCCTTTCTGTAAGCGTTCGAGGTGTTTTTGTGCATGATAGGCATCGTGACCGCCTGCTGCTACACGTGCCTCCCATTCTTCACGGGTCGGCAGTGTATCAAACGGCAGATTCACTCGTTCAAACGCACCCCTTGGGACTTTAGAGAGTGGATTGGCATCCCTTTTCAGCATCCGTTGGACTTCCTCTGAAAGTGCTTCTCCGTGTGCTTTTGCATACGCGAGGCGAGTACTAAAGACTTCTTCTTCCCCATCTGGCATCGGCATCATTCGTGATTCGGGGTTTGCATCGGCACCACATCCGATTGTGATTAAGGCAGTTACGCCCGGAAGTGCGTCTTGGATCGCATCTTGTGCGTATCCTGCCCAGTCGCCGCAGATATGATTGTCCGTTCCAGCCAATGTTGTACAGTGGCAAGCGTAACTTGCCCACACAGCGCGCAGTGTGCCGTCTAAATCCCTGACTTGCATACACGGCAGTGAGTGATCCACCGGTCCACCCTCGGTTCGCCGATTTTTGGCGAATCCGAGTTCTCCAATACCCCATGTCAACCGTGATGGCTCGCGATTTGCGAGTGCTTCCAGTGCGACGGCTTCCATCCAGTCGGTAAGTTGCTGGGTGTATTTATCAATCGTTTCCTGTTGTTCCGGCGGTATATCCGAACTAAATAGAAACGGCGCGGCGTTTGTTAGACAGGGCGCGCTATGCGTGTGCGTAAAACATGCTGCAAAGTGGGCGCGGGAAATCCCTGTTTTCTGCTTGATTCGGCGCGATACCTCTTCGGTGAGTTCATCCGGTAAACCGCAATTTTCAACCGTCACTAAAACAACCGGTTCATCTGTATCATTACCGATAGCAAGTGCCTTCGACCATATCGGCTGGATAATACCGTCGGATTCTGTGCGGCGACTCCCATAACCACTGAGCCGAATCGGATAGTCTGGCGTAATATCTACTTCTGCAACGCCAACCTGAATAACGCTATTTTTATCTGTCATACCGAGTTACCTCCGCGATAGACCTTACTGCCTACATGCCGCTGGCGAGGTTTTAAACCTCGCCAGCGAGGGTGTGAAAATTCTATTTGAGTTAGAATCGTAGGGTGAATGCGAATAGATGTTTGTTTGAATCATAGGCACCATTTTCTATGTTTGTCGTGTATTCCAAATATGTGGTGCCAAGCCTCAGAGCGACACCGAGAGAGGAATAGAACTCTGAATGTGCTCGTCCTATACCAACTCGGAGTGCCACAGTCTTTGGAACTGCTCCTGTCCACGTTTTGTGTAATTCACCACCAATAGCGAAACTAATTCCGTTCTGTCCTGTGTCTCGCCAGAGGTCTGTCGCCACTGTAACCCATCGCAGAGGTTCATAGGCGACACCGATGCCGAATCGGAATGGAAGCGGTTCCACCAAGTCTGCGCGCAGGATGTTTTCAAAAAGGATCCCGATCTGCAGCGGTGGGTTTGTCTGCGCTGCGTTGAGCCAAACCTCTCTTTGAAAACCAATATCCAGTTCCAACCGGTTGACTGTCCTCTCAAGCGTTGGCTGTCGTTCATGGACGATCTCCCGAACCCGATCGCCGAATTGCAATTCATCAATGATTGCCTCAATCAGTTCTTCGGGCATCTCTACGTCTACTTCAGGTCCATGGCGTGCTGCCAAATTTAAGGTCGAAATCGTTGTGCCTCGGTCTACGGCTTGCCGTACCCATTTCAGGCGCGCACCTGCTGTAGATTTTCCAAACTCGCGACTGAAGCCTGCTATCCAACTGCCTTCTTGGAGCAGATTGTAATCTGTGAATAGATCCGTTGTAGCGGTAAACTGACGCGAGTTTCGGTTATATTCGGCATGCGTTCTGTCAAACGTGAAGTTCGCAAAATTCGTGGATCTCGCGATATAGCCGACACTCATACCCCATTTACTGAACGCTGACGAATAATAGAACGCTGGTGAGACGTTGATATTGGCTTCAGCGGCGAATTGCGTCGTTCCGTGTTTCGGTAACTCCGTCCAGTGGATGTTCCCAGCAGCAATGCCGAGCGCGAGATTATGGTGTTTAACAGATACCAGCGCGGCTGGATTCCCAAATATACCCGCATCATCTGTCAGCAGTGCGATACGGGTGCCGCCCATTCCCGCAATGCGGAGCATCTCGTTTGCGGTGCTGGATGATGGCATAATCGCGGCTAAGATACAAAATACCCAAAAAGTCGTGAGGAGCTGACATCTCGTTCTATTGTGAATCCACACTCATCACCTCAGCGAAAATGTCCTCCAGCGAATGTTTCACCTCACGCAACTGACGGAGCTGGACCCGGGTCTCGTAAGCGAGTTTGAAGAAGAATTTTGTATCCGTTTGTGCCTGATTGTCGGACGTAACTCGGAGGCGTTTATCCGGATGTAGTTCAACCTGATAATTGTGTCGTTCTAACGCAGCGATGTAAGACTCGCTGTCCCCGACAATCTTCAGATCAAACAACTGTCCTTTGTTCTCTTTGAGTGCTTCTATGTGTCCTTGAATAGCAAGGCTTCCGTGTGAGAGGGCAATAATCTCTTCGCATGCAAACTCTACATCTGGAAGTAGATGCGAAGACAAGATCACATTGATGCCCTTATCCGTTGCAATGTCTTTGACGAGTTCCAACATCTCCTCTCTACCGCTGGTGTCCATCCCGTTTGTTGGTTCGTCAAGAAGTAGTAACTCTGGATCGTGCGCCAGTGCCTGTGCTAACTTCACGCGTTGTTTCATGCCAACTGAGTAGCCGTCTATGGACCGATAACGCTCTTCATCCAAACCGACATAATAGAGCACTTCATGTGCGCGTTGTAGTGCATCGCGCTTCGGCATTCCACAGAGTTCGCCTGCGTAAGAGACAAGCTGAACGGCGTTCATCCCCTGAATTAAACATTCATCTTCCGGCATGTATCCGATCTGTTTCCGAATCTCTAATGGATCTGTTTGCACATCCAGCCCGAACACAGCGGCTGTACCTTGATTCGGCTGGACGAATCCGAGGAGCGTTTTTAGTAAGGTGCTTTTTCCCGCACCATTAGGTCCCAGTAAACCGACAGCACCGCCTTGAACTTCTAATGAGAGGTTATCCAGGGCAGTCGTTGTACCAAAAGAGAGTGAGACGTTTTTTATTTCAATAAGCATTTTTTAACTATGGTAGATTTTAGAGTTAATTAGACGTTGGTCCCTGTGAGTTTGCGGGCAGCCACAAGGGCTGCCCCTACAAGATGTCTACTTGTTTTTATAATTCGATGGAAGAAAGGTTCGATTTACGCGTGTGCCTATCTGTGTTAAGATTTCATACGAAATTGTTCCAGCACGGTGCGCAACTTCATCAACAGTGATTTCCGCATCCCCTTGGCTTCCTATCAGCACCACTTCATCGCCAACCGACACGTTATCTTCGGGTTGGAGTTGTACCACGCTCACGTCCATGCAAACCCTTCCGATAATCGGACGGCGTTTCCCACCAACCAACACCTCACCACTGTTGGAAAGCACACGAGGATAGCCATCGCCGTAGCCTACTTGCACCATCGCTACGCGGGTTTGTTGTGGTGCCTTATAGGTTAATCCGTAACTTACACCTTCCCCCTCTGAGATAGCCTCTATCCAACCGACACGCGTTTTCCATGTAAGTGCCGGTTTTAACGGGATAGGTTTTTCAGCTGCCGGGTAGATACCATACAGACTCAAACCCGGACGCACGGCATCAAAATACGACTCAGGAACTGAAAGTGCCGCTGCACTGTTCGCTGCGTGAATCATCTTTCCACTAACGTGCACAAGGACAGACAAAAACCGCTTTAGCTGCGCCGATACAAAACTTTTATCCGCCTCGTCCGCCGTAGCAAAATGTGTGAACAACCCCTCAACTTCAAGCCGATGTAGCGTTTTCAGTTTGCTCAGAAACGCCATCGCTTCCGTATAACACACACCGCTCCGATTCATACCGGTATTGACGTTGACATGAACCTTTACAGAACCAACCTCATGCAATGCCTTTGCAAACTCCCAATCACCTATTGTCGGTGTCAATCCATATTCAACGATTGGTGCCGCCTGCACAGGCAAAGAACTAAACAGAACCAGAATCGGTTTGTGGATATCCGCTTGACGTAGCGTAATCCCTTCCTCAACCGTTGCGACAGCGAACATATCAGCGGTTGCGTCCAATACCTCTGTGACACGAACCGCACCGTGCCCATAAGCATCCGCTTTTATGACTGCTATCAACTTTTTCCTGGTATGTCCCTTGATTGCTTCAGCATTGTGTTGGATTGCTTGCAGATTGATTTCTGTGTGTGTTCGGAAGTAATGCATGTCGTCTTTTTTAACCTTACAGCGTCAACAGGAAAATTATACCACAACCGACACAAATTTGCGAGGTGTTTTACGCCTCAGCTGTTAGACACGCTATTGTGCATCCTGTTTTTGAGGGGTTGTAGCACTGCCTTGAAACCATGAAAACAGCAGAATAAATACGATTGAATTCGCCAATAGCATCGTCGAGATCGCGTTGATTTTTGGCGTGATACCGAACTTCAGCAGCGAATAGATATGCACGGACAGTGTCGTATAACCGACACCAGCGGTGAAGAACGTGATAACAAAGTCATCTATAGAAAGCGTGAAGGCAAGCAACGCGCCGCCGATAATTCCGGGGGCGATGAGAGGGAGCGTTATCCGCCAAAACGTCTGCCACTCATTCGCGCCAAGATCGCGAGCCGCCTCTTCTAAGGTATTATCATAGCCTTGGAGGCGTGCTCGCACGACAATAGTAACGTACGCTATGTTGAAAACGCCGTGTGCGATAATCACAGTGATTAAACCCAATGGAATACGGGCTTGCACATAGAAGGTCAATAACGCAATCGCCAGTACGATGTCTGGAATGATAATCGGAAGATAGAGGCATCGCACGAGCGCGGTTCGGAAACGGAACCTATATCGTTCTATCGCGAGCGCAGCTGCTGTTCCAATAACGGTAGCGATAACAGTGGCAACACCTGCTACCATAAGGCTATTTCTACAAGCACGCCATAGTGCGTCATCTTCAAACAACTTCGCATACCAGCCGAATGTGAATCCTTCCCAAACGGAGATCTGTTCGCCGCTGTTGAATGAGAACACCACGACCGCTAAGATTGGGACATAGAGGAATAAAAAAACTAATCCTATGTTGGCTTCAAGAACTCGCTTCATTTTTTAATTTTGCCCTAACGGGAGCAGTCAGGTTGAATTAGGTTCATCCTGTTGTAAAGCACGGAAGTACAGGACTGTACCGACCAGAACTATACCCATCAACATAAATGAGAGTGCAGAGCCAAAGGGCCAATCCCGCGCCGTTTTGAATTGTCGTTCAATCACATTACCGATATAACTCACTTTTCCGCCACCGAGGAGGTCTGGCGTTAGGAACGCACCTACCGTCGGGATAAAAACCAACATAGATCCGGCAAGGATACCGGGGAGGCTGAGTGGCACCGTTACATGCCAAAATGCACGCCGCGGAGAGGCACCTAAATCTTGCGCGGCTTCAAGTAAGGACATATCCAATTGCTCCAGTGCTGCATACAAAGGGAGTATCATAAACGGTAGGTATCCGTAAACAAGCCCTATCTGTACGGCGAGTGGCGTGTTTAGCAGTTCCAATGGACTCCAGTTAGGAAATACTGATCCCAAAAGGCTGTTCATGAGTCCTTCGGTGCGTAAAATCAGTATCCACGCATAAGTTCGGATAAGGAAGTTCGTCCAGAACGGAACGACAACGAGTAGTAGTAAGATACTTCGGTGTTTCGGTTTATAGCGTGCCAGATAATAGGCAAATGGATAGCCGAGCAACAGGCAGATCGCAGTACAGACCAGAGCAGTGGACACTGATCTCCAGAGGATACCGAGGTATAGTCCATCAAACAGGCGTTGATAGTTTTCAAGTGTGAAATGCCATCGGACTCCGCCGTACGTCCCGCGTTCCAGAAAACTGTAAATGAACACTGACACGAGCGGGAGCAGGAAGAAGCAGATAAGCCAGAATACAACAGGGAAGAGGAGTATCAAGAGGTGGTAATTACGACGCATATTTGTTATTGAATTTGAAGTGCCGTTTCGGTTCTTCAAATGGACTGTTGATAACAGGGTTGTCTATGTTAACTTTTGCCATTATCGCTCCTATTCATCTTCGATCTTCATCATGTTTTGCACGTTCTTAATCGCTTTGTAGATGAGTCTCTTGTCCTGATCAAGTTCGTTTGCGATTTTATGGAACACTGTTGCTGTGTCGGTGTTCCCGTCGAAACCCTGCATCACCATGAGCTCCCAGATTTTCTTTTGGGTATCCGCAGCATTCTTAGCTATGTTAAGCATCTGTTCAATTTGTCCGATCGAGATGGTGATTTGGTGGATCGGGTAATCTTCATTTAATATCGCAATAATTTCATCAAGTTCGGGGTTCTCCCAATTTTCAAAAGCTTTCAGGATGGTCGCCCAAACCACAGTGGCACTCAGCTGCGTTTGCGTCTGTGTCCAATGTACTTGCTCGATTCGGTGAGGTTTGCACTTATACATACGGATTTCAGGAGTATCTTTTACTCTTACATACCAGATGCTGCCTTCCTCGCCTCTAAATATAGGGGCTTGACTCTCATTTAAACCGATGAACTCCAGTCGCCTATCAAGGTCTTGCTGCTCTTGCTCATAGTGCCACACATAGTCTTTTTCAACGGTGCCGAGTTGTGCTGCTTTCGGGATATCGCCCGCCTCAAGATCAGTATTCATCACAATTTGCCCCTGCATCCCGTGCAGTCCGAACAATAACACAATATCCAACTTGACATCCTCGTATTGGATCGTATGTGGGTTATCCGACCCATAGAGCTCGAAACTGAAACCTGTGACATCGGGGTTCAGTTTGAACAATTCGGTGATCTGTGGGTATTTGCGAAGGATATACCGCCACATCGTTATGTAGCGACCCCGCAAAAATGGGAACAAGCGCACCTTAAACGTGATGTATTCCGCCCTGTTATTTCTGTAACGGTACATAAAAATGTTGGTACCGTCGTATTTACGGAAGCGGTAAATCCGTTCCGCGCTCGGAAACCGGTAATTATGCCCTAATCCGAAGGGGTAAGCAATTTTCGGTGTGCCAAAGATTTGAGGCTGATCGACAGATTCGCCATTGATCTTTTTTATCTTCAACGAGCCGTAGCACGCTCTATTAAAGCTGATTTGCCCCTCAACACGGTTTTGAGGATTAAACGGGTCTGTCGCGCTAAATTCAGAGTAATCCGAATCTAAAACTTGCTGTCCGTTTTTTATTTTCTGCTGCTCCATTGCGGACCTCCAAGGGGTCCAGTGATAGGGTCATTCAATTCTCGGTTTTGATTTTGGTTTTTGTTGACAGATGTTAACGTTTTTTCGTCCGATCGCGAGCACAGCTCGCTCCTACAAGGGAATTATATTCGTATAGGTAAAGTAAATGTTTAAAATTGAATGACCCTGGGTCCAGTGAGTTGTCCTTTTTCAAATTAAAGGCAAATTCAGTTCGTAGTAGGGCAATTCATTGCCCGTTCCTAGGCGGTTCTCACTGCGTAGCAGTGCGATAAATCGCACTGCTACGAACTAATCTATTTATGATTTAAATGAGTTGCCCATTCTAAACTTACTGCCTGTTCGCGGTAGCCCAGTTCGTTGTGCTCTACACCTCATTTTCAGGTGGACAGAGAAAGTCAATCTGCAAGCCTTCTCGTTCAAATGCCTTTCGGAACGGTTCCTATCTTGTATCTAATGCCTGCAAGATAGTTGCTTTTCTATGATGGTCCCGCTCATAGGCCATAGCAACCGCAATAAATTTTCTATCAGCTACGTCAAAATCGATTAATGCTTCGGTGGTTGAAAACTCCTCAAAATCCGTTTCACTGTCTTCGGCAAACCCGCTCAATTCTTGTGTCGGATTGTTCGGAAGTTTATCAGGGTGTTCATAATGGTCAATTGGTTTTTTCGGCATAGAATCTCCTCCTCTGCTAAACGTTGCCTGCCTAATGTTATACATATTATCACAAATACCAAATCCTTGCAACCAAGGTTGTTAAGTGCAGGTATGTAAATATCTTGACATTCAGATTAGGTTGAACGGAGATAGAAAAACACCCATGAAACCAGAAAACGCATTGAAACCAATCAAAAATCAGCAAAACCCAACTTTATGACTAAATTTGTTTTAACTTTACTAATGTTGATATATATGCTATAATATACACATAATGTATTTGAAACGTTAGCACACAGCAGACCACCTCTGCAGAACCCAACACGATTCTTCAAACACTTCTCATTGAAACTAAACTTCTATAGGTGTTATGCCTAACGCTTCAGAAAATCTCAGGAGATAAAAAATGAAAACACTGAAAACTTCAAAAAAGGACAAAGAAGGGTTCGCACAACCCCGCGGCGAGACACGCAGAAAAATCTTCACAGGCAATATCTCCATCTTCCTTAACGATGCTTTTTATCAATCAACTCGGCACAAAAAGGACGATTTAGGAGAAGAAAGGAGAAGAATTTTGATTATCTCGAAATTGACAGATAAATCAGTTGCCATGCGGTCTGGAACATGATCGTAAGGTTTTTGTAGGCGCAGAAATTTCTTCTCCCGATCCGAGAGGCTTTGATATATTTGATAAGCCTCATCAACGACTGACAACTAAAAGCTGACTAACTATTGGTAACTGATCTATTTTCATTTGATTACAAACAGAAAATGAGATAAACTATTTTTTATATTTGCTTTGATGTGCGCAATTATAAAAAGTTACAGCATCAATAGAGGAGACAAACCTTGGAAAAGATACGTGAACTGATTTCGCTGTTGGAATCTGGGATTGAGGACTACGATGCCCAGATGAAGATTTTACAGACAGAACGCTTAAAGTATATTCGACTTTCCATGACAAATGGATTCGGCGAGGAGGAAGGCGATTCTAAGCAATCGTGGCTTCTCCACCTCAAACAACTTGAAGACTCACTCAAGCTTCGGCAGAACAGTATACAACAAGCAGTCCGAGAAGCCGCAGACGATATTCAGAAAGAGGAAAATGCATGAGATTTAGATTCGCGTCTCCTGATATAAGAAAATGTGTAGTATGTGCGCTGCTCCTAATGTGCTTTTTGGCTATCTGGACAGCGGATGCACAGGAAACAAATAGCAGCCAAATTATTGAAAAGGCGATCCAACAGCAAAATTTGGGGTTGGCTTATCTCGAAGAATCACAACCCTCAAAGGCAGTCGAAGCGTTTACAGCACTTATTGAACTTCTCCCCAATGAAGCGATCGGTTATGGCAATCTTGCTGTCGCATACTTGCGCTTACAACAAGCGGATACTGCTGAAGAGTGGGTCAAGCGCGGCATCGCTGTTGCACCGATGGACAGCCAGTTACATTTCATTCTGTCTGAGGTCTATCAACTACAAGCCGGAAAGCGTGATTTAGCCGTAGAGGCGATGAAGGAAGCCGTGCGGTTAGCACCCGATGAGTTGGAGTTTCGTTACAAACTGGTTCGCCACTATAGCGCACAGCGGAACGATCCAGAAGCGCAGCGGGAAGCAGCTCGACATCTACAGGAACTTCACGCCCGTTCACCGGTAAATGTTGTTGTGCTATTGAAGTTGTCACAAGCCTTGTTAGCTCAGGAGCAATTGGAAGCCGCTGGAAAACTCTGTCAGGAATTGATGCTCCTTTTAGGCGATACCGATCCAGAAAAACTCAAATACCTTACACAAGGAATAGACGCAATAGAACAGGGTGCCCTGAAGATTGCTACGCGGAACATGAAAATTTTTGAGAACGTCCATCGGGCAAGTCCTCGCTATCAGCAAGGCATTGGTGAGTTGGTAACCGACATCCTTGGGCATCCGATAGAGTCGTTTGCTCCGGGGTTTCAGGCTCGGATCACTGCCAAACAAGACGCGCCGATTACGGTGGATTTTGTGGATGTCACCGAGCAAATCGGACTTGCCGACGTAGAAGGCGTGCATACAAGTTCCACAGATGTTTCGCTGATTGACTACAATGGCGATGGAAATTTGGACCTCTATACAACACTAAACGGGATGCTCTTTCAGAATATAGGTGGGACGTTTGTCGCTGTTCAGCAGGTTCAAGAAATATTAGAGCAACAGGCTTTACAACCGCATACCGCTGCATTCGCAGACCTGGACAAAGATGGGACACAAGAATTTCTACTGCAAACTCGTGAAGGGATAGTGTCCCTCCAAATGGATGCAGATGGGAATTGGGGAACATCACCTCTCGTCCAACATCAGAAGCCAGAATTCGAGACCGGTGTGCTTCTCCCTGTTGATTTCGACCATGACGGCGATCTTGATCTCTTTTCAGGACGAACCGACATCACGATGTATCGGAATAACGGCAATGGTGTGTTCATAGACGTTAGCGAGCAAACCTTTGTAACAACGGACGCAGATGACGCGTCTCCGGTGCAACGGACGCTTACTGGAGCACTCTCCGCCGATTTTGATGACGACGGAGATATAGATATTTTTGTTACGCATAGCAAAACGGGATGCACTCTCTTCGATAATCTCCGTCAAGGAAAACTCCGTGCGGTTTCGGGTGAAACGGGGATTCCGCAGGATGTGCGTTATACCACAGCTACTGCCGGTGATTATGACAATGATGGCGATCTCGACCTGTTCTTGGCTACAGCAGATTTTACCTATCTCTACCTTAATAAAGGGGATGGGAGTTTTGTCAGCGAGCCGGATTTGCCGACAAGTGTGCAAGATCTTCCACCTGCTCTATTGAAAAACATTGACTACGATAACGATGGATTTGTTGACGTATGGGTTAGCGGGCAAGATGGAATGTTCCTGTTTCGGAACGGTGGTAGTATGGCAATGTTTGACGAACCCTATCCGTTGATAGGATCAATCACTCCTACGAGTGGTGCACTTCTCCTGAGTGCTAAGGCTGGAACTGTTGGTGATTATGACAACGATGGCGATCTCGACCTCTTTTTCATCAATGATGAAGGACAGCTACGAACACTGCAAAACGAGGGCGGAAATGAGAACAACTGGATACAGGTGCGATTAGAGGGTATCACTACAGGAAACAATAAGGTCAATAGAGATGGTATCGGCTCGAAATTAGAGGTGAAAGTTGGTAGTCTGTATCAGCTGCGATATGTGACGGGACAAGTATCCCATTTCGGGTTGGGGGCATTTGATGCTGCGGATGTTGTTCGCGTCGTCTGGACGAACGGTGTGCCACAGAACGTTGTCCAACCACAAGCGAAACAGCGTATTTTGGAAAAACAGGTATTGAAAGGATCCTGCCCGTTCCTCTATGTATACGACGGGAAACAGTACCAATTTGTCACCGATCTGCTCTGGCGGGCACCTTTGGGACTCGTCACCTCAATGGGTTTTGTCGCACCCGATGAAACAAAAGATTTTGTGAAAATCTCAGGGACGCAGATACAACCAAAATCAGGTAAATACTCCATTCAGATTACAGAGGAATTGTGGGAAACCGCTTATTTTGATGAAGTCAAACTCATAGCCGTTGATCATCCAGCGGGCACCGAGATTTTCGTGAATGAGCAGTATACGCCGCCACCTTTCGCGGAGTTCAAGGTTTACGGTGTTGCCGAGAAACTATTCCCAACATCTGCTGTCAATCACCGTGGTGAAGATGTATCCGATGCCCTGAAAAGGTTCGATTACCACTATGCTGTTGAACACGCACCCGGTCCCTATCAAGGCGTTGTTGAACCACACGCGATTGTCCTTGACCTCGGTGATGTTCCCAATGACATGCTTGTGACGCTATTTCTTAGCGGATGGATTTTTCCGACGGATACCAGCATTAATGTCGCGCTGTTCCAGAATCCTGAAATTAATCCCAGTTTTCCATCAGTTGCAGTAAAGGACAAAGCAGGAGCGTGGCAAACCGTTATTGATATGATCGGGCTGCCTGCTGGTAAGAACAAGACGATTACCGTCGATCTGACAGGCAAATTTCTGTCGGATGATCGGCATGTTCGGATCGAAACCGATATACAGATCTATTGGGATGCCGCATTTTTTACCGTCGGGACACAAGACGTACCCATAGAGATGACGACGCTGAATCCAGACAGTGCAGATTTGCACTACCGAGGTTTCTCCGAGATGTATCGTCCGAATCCACACGCCCCTCATCTGTTCGATTACCAAAAGGTGACAACCGAGGCACAGTGGCGTGACCTCGCTGGGTATTACACCCGTTATGGCGATGTCAATCCGTTATTGCAAGAGGTGGACGATATGTACGTTATTCTCAACGCCGGGGACGAAATCACGGTAGAATTTGAAGCGTCGCGCTTACCAACATTGAAAGCGGGATGGGTGCGAGATTTTATTCTCTATAGCGACGGATGGGACAAAGATGGCGACATCAATACGCTCACATCACAAACGGTTGAACCGCTGCCGTTTCATGGGATGTCTGCCTATCCGTATCCTGAAACTGAGCATTATCCAGATGACGAGGCACATCGGCAGTATCGGCTTGAATACAACACACGACGCGTCGAACATCGTTTACCGCCTTTGGACCCTGATACGAGAAAATAGAATAGTGCACCCACATGACACTTGATTCCGATTATCATGATGGGTGTACGATTTTATCGCCAATGCGTCGTAGAGGGATATACAGACAGAGCGTTGCAATGACCAGGATACCAGCCAACACTGCGTAAGGATAGGCTTCCTTAGCATAGAGCCACCCGCCGAGCAGCGGTCCCAAAATGCGTCCTAAACTTAAAAAAGCATCCATAATACCGATAGCCGCACCTTGACCAATCTGGGTCTGCTTGGAAATCCATGATGTATTCGTCGGACGGATCAACTGATTACCGATACCAGCGATGGTAAGATACAAAGTCAGCGATGGGAAAGAATAAGCTGCGAGCAGTAGCACGATACCGAGCGCGTTGAGCAGCAATCCGGTAAGAATAATCCGCCGCTCGCCAAACTTATTAATTAATTTTCCAAGCAATCCACCCTGCAATGGCACAACAATCGCGCCCATGACCATAAACATCCACCCCATCTCCCGTTCTCCATAGTCCCAACCCGCTTCGATGAACAGCGGAAACGTCATCTCCAATCCTGCGAAGCTGAAGGTTGAGAAAAACGCCACAAGAAACAGGGGTGTAAGCGGCGATCTCAAAGTCGTCTGACGAAAGATTTCACGCGGAGAGACCCATTCATGCCGATCTTCGAGTTCCTCACCTGTGAGACCTTTCCGAAGCGATTCTGGAAGTAAAACGAATGCAAAGAGAAACGTAAGTAGCGACAGACCGCCTGCGACAAAGAACGGCATATTGTGACTTCCCATGATACCGCCAATTGCCGGCCCGAGAATGAAACCGAGCCCCATCGCCGCGCCCATTAACCCCATGCCTCTGCCACGTTCCTCCGTTGTAGTAACGTCGGCAACGTAAGCCATTACACTCGGCAGCACCGCCGCTGAAGCGATACCCGCCGCACCGCGGGCAATCAAGAGCCATATATAGGCTTTCGCCAGTCCGAAGCCGACTAAGGCGGCAGCGTTCCCAAGCAATCCGATCAGAATCAAAGGTTTTCTGCCGTGTTTGTCCGATAATCTACCCCAGAGTGGTGCAAACAGTAGTTGCATGCCGGAATAGATAGACATTAATATAGCAATTTCAGTGGTGGTTGCCCCAATATCTTTGGCGTAATAAGCGAGGTTCGGAATGATGATGCCAAACCCAAGCATCACAAAAAATAGGGTTAGGAACAGTAGGAGAAGTTTCGGTTTGTCCATCTAATTGAACGCGAAAATTCGCGATGAAAAATACGTGTCCTTTCCAATTGATAGGTATGATTGGGGAGCAGTTTATAAAAAATAATATCCTTTATTATAGCAAGTTTGAGACAGGTATGTCAATCTAAAAACCAGATTTACATATAATTTCGCCGCGTTAAATAGCAGAATTTCTCCGCGAAAAAGGAGAATTAGAAATGCGTTCACTGGAAAATTTATTATGGTAATTTTAGAATATTTCTGATATTATTAAAGAAGATTTCATAGTTCTTAATTCATTCAGCAATCACACTTAAAAATTGGAGGACGGATGGCATCCGAATTTGTTCATCTACACAATCATAGCGAGTACAGCATGCTTGACGGCGCGTGCCGTATTGAGGACATGGTCAATTGGGCAGTCGAAAACAGTGCCCCCGCTGTCGCACTCACTGACCACGGCAACATGTTCGGCGCATGGGAATTATACAGTAAAGCGAAAGAGGCGGGTGTCAACCCAATTGTCGGTTGTGAGGCGTATGTCGCACCCGGTGACCGGAAAACGCGCGGGAAGGAACAGGGCGGTCCTTATCACCTTACACTGCTCGCAGAGGATGCAACCGGTTATCACAATCTCCTGAAATTGATATCGCTTGGGTATACAGAGGGATTCTACAGCAAACCTCGCATTGATATGGAAATCCTGCGCGAATACCGTGATGGCATCATCGCGCTGACAGGATGTATCCAAGGACAGGTGCCGCAACTCCTCTGCTCAAGTCGCCGAGAAGAAGGCATCCAACACTTCAAGACGCTGATGGAGATAATGGGAGAACGGAATCTCTACGTTGAGGTTCAGAACCATTATATTGACAAGGAGCAGGAGGCATATCCGATAATGGTGCAGTTGGCGAAAGAATTTAACCTTCCGCTCGTCGGCACAAACGATTGCCACTACCTCCGCAAATCCGACCACGGGATGCACGATGTCCTCCTTTGTATCCAGACAAAGAAAACTGTCAACGACCAGCAACGGCTGCGGTTCGACAACCATTTCTACTTTAAAAACGTTGACGAGATGCGGGAGGTGCTTAAGGCTTATCCACCGGAAGCCATCGCGAATACGCTTGAAATAGCCAATCGGTGTAAACTTGAGCTTGATTATGGTGAGAGTGTGATGCCGAAATATGAGGTACCTGAAGGACATACAAATGACAGTTATCTCAGAGAGTTGTGTTGCCAAGGCTTGCGCGAAAAGTGTGGGGAACTTTCTGAAGAAATTCAGCAGCGACTTGATTACGAACTGGATATTATTAACAAAACAGGTTACCCCGGCTACTTCCTCATTGTGTGGGATTACGTTAAATACGCACATAAACAGGGGTATCCGCTCTCTGCACGCGGCTCTGCCGCCAGTAGTCTTGTGTTGTATGCGCTCGATGTGATTACCTTCAACCCGATGGACTATGATTGTCTCTTTGAAAGGTTTCTGAACCTTGAGCGTATCAGTCCTCCCGATATTGATATTGATTTCTCCGACCGGGCGCGAGAACATGTTATCGATTATCTCGTTAAAAAATACGGTGAGGATTCTGTCGGTAAAGTCGCGACCTTTGCCACACTGGGTGCCAAAGCTGCGATCAAAGATGTCGGGCGCGCACTTGAAGTGCCTCTTGAGGATGTGGCAAAGTTGACGGAACTTATTCCGTCCATTCCAGGCATAACGCTTGATGAAGTTTTGAAAGATGTACCAGAATTTCAGGCACTCGCTGAACGTCCTGAAAATAGGGAGTTGATGGATCTCAGCAAAGCCGTTGAAGGAACCAAACGGCACGTCTCCTGTCATGCCTCTGCGATTGTTGTCTCAAACGGTCCGTTGACAAATTACGTCCCGTTATTCAAAGATAAACACGACCAAGTTGCATCGCAGTTTGAAGGAAAAACAGTTGAAGGTGTCGGTATTGTCAAGTTCGATTCCCTCGGTCTACGAAGCCTCACTGAGACATACGACTGCCTACAGATGATTAAGACAAATCACGGCAAGGACATTAAACTGGAAGAGATCCCCTTTGATGATAAGAAAACCTACTCGCTTATCAGTGAAGGACTCATCGCCGGTTTATTCCAATTAGAAGGCTCCGCCGGTATGTATCGAGTTGTTATGCAGCTCAAACCGGATAACTTTGAAGAGTTCTCCGCAATCCCCGCGCTCTATCGTCCCGGACCGATAGAAAGCGGTATGATGCAACAATTTATAGACCGAAAGAACGGATTGCAAAAAGTCGAGTATCTGCATGAGTCGCTTGAAAATGCCCTCAAAAACACCTACGGTGTGTGTATCTATCAGGAGCAAGTGATGCAAATCGCACGCGATATGGCAGGCTTTACGCTCGGTGAAGCAGATATCCTTCGCGATGCGATGGGAAAGAAGAAAGTAGATTTGCTCAAGGAGCAGCGCCCAAAATTCATCAAAGGCGCGACCCAAAAAGGAATCCACGCCGAGGAGGCAGCGGAGATATACGACCTACTTGAACCCTTCGGCGGTTATGCTTTCAACAAGTCCCACACCGTTGCTTACTCTATGTTAGCGTACCACATGGCGTATCTGAAAACCTATTACCCACACGAATTTATGGCAGCAATGATGACGGGAGAGGCAGGTGATTCAGGGAAAGTTACCCGTTACCGCGCCGAATGCAAAAAACTTGCTGACTTTTTGGATGTGGAAATCAATCTACTTCCACCAGATGTCAACAGCAGCAGAAGAGAATTCATGGTAGATGGCACCGATATCTGTTTCGGGCTTGTTGCTGTAAAAGGTGTCGGTGATGGCGCGATAGATTCAATTGTGGAGGCACGGGAACAAGGCGGTTCGTTCACATCGCTACAGGATTTCTGCGAGCGCGTGGATACAAAACAGGTCAATAAACGTGCTGTCGAAAGCCTGATTCTGAGCGGTGCATTTGATTCGCTTGAAGGACATCGAGCGCAATACCTCGCGAGTTTAGAGAATATCATGAAAGCAGCACAGAACGCCCAAGCGGAACGCGATCGTGGACAGATAAGCTTTTTTGGGGATGGCGAAGAAGCACCGGCGGCAACGGTAGCACTCGTGGCAGCACCGGAATTGGACCCGTTAGAACGGCTTATGCGAGAGAAGGAGCAGCTCGGTTTCTACGTTTCCGGGCATCCGCTCGAAGAATATAGCGACATCATCGAAAACTACACGAGTGTAAGCACCCAAACCCTTAATGGACACCGTATTGACTCTGAGGTTGATGTGGCCGGTATGATCACAGAAGTGAATAATCACACCACGAAAAAAGGAGCGTCCATGGCGGTCATTGAATTGGAGGATTTGGAAAGTGCCGTAAAAGTCGTCGTTTTCCCAGAGGCATACAAAAACGCTGTTGAACTCGTAGAAGGAAAAGTGGTTTGGATTCGTGGAACCATCAAGCTTGATAACAGAAGTCGCAACAATTCTGATGAGGATACGCAAAATGAGGTGCGGCAGATCCAAGCGGACAAAATATTGGATATTGAGTCTGTCAGTGAGCAGCAGACATCTGCGCTTGAGGTAACGATTCCAGAATCTGACATCGAAAACACTAAGAAATTGGAAGCTCTTCAGGAAATTGCGCGTGCCAACCAAGGCGACCATGATCTGATTTTGCGCCTCATGAGTTCCCGTTACGGTGAAGTTATCGCGCGGTGTGCTCAGAAATACAATATTGCATATAAACCGCAAATTATTGAACAGGTTGAAGGGTTATTTGGTGCGGATTGCATCAAGCCGAGCAATCGCACAATACGCGGGAATAAGAGCCGTATTTCGCAGATGGATTATGTGTAACTTCCAGTAGATGCGCTTTGCATCAAATTGCATAGGAGAAGATTCACTTATTATGCAGTATCGCACACTCGGTAAAACAGGACTTAGCGTCTCAGAAATTGGATACGGTGGTGGCAGGGTTCGTCCAGAGCACGATGAGACATCGCTCGTTAAGATGCTCCATTACGCTATGGATTGTGGGCTTAACTATCTTGATACCGCACCTGATTATGGTGGGGGTTACAGTGAAACGATTATCGGCAAGGCAATTGCGGGACGGCGAGAATCGTGCATCGTTGCCACGAAGACGGAAGCTTATGACCCCGATGGTATTGCCACCGATGTGGAAGGGAGTCTGCAACGTCTCGGTACTGACTACATTGATGTCCTGCAGTTCCACGGTGGTTGGTTTTATACCGACGATGTTGACACGATTCTCAATAAAGGGGGGTTAGAGACGTATCTCAAACTGAAGGCGGACGGGAAAGTTCGTTTTATCGGTTTCTCTGCAGACGGTCCCTCAGGTGGGACAGAGCAATTTATTGCTACTGGTGAGTTTGACATGATGCAGATTCATTACAATCTGATGTATCAGAGCACCTGCGATGCGTTCGGTAGACGCGGAGTCATCCCCGATGCTGTTGCACAGGAGATGGGGATTGTGTTGATGCGTTCTACCACCAGCAATGCCTTCCAGAACCTCATGAAGCACTGCTTTCCCAACGAGATGGCGGATGTTGATGTAGATAGTTTCCTGCTCAACTATTCGCTCTCGAACCCGATGGTGAACGTTGCACTGATGAGCCTGCAAAGCATTGACGATGTGGATTGGACAAACGCTGTGTCGGACAATGTGGACGGACGGTTAGATTTGCGAGCGGTTCATAGGAGATAGTTTTCTGATCCACCGCAAAGGTCAATTACGTTTAGTCCCGATGCCGACTTATAGCCAGCATTTGAATCTCATTGAGCGATTATGACAGCTGACCACCGATAGCCAACAGCCAACTCTACAGAACCTCCCGCGTAAACGTATAGACCACCCGCAACCACGACGCATAATAGATACCGTTCGCATAGCAGAAATAGAGCAGCTTCAACCCCACAATACCAACTAAACAGACAGACAACACGGCGAGCAGCCCAAAATCCCATGCGCGCATCTTCAAAGCCCGCAAAGAGGTCCGTTGCACCGCCGCTTCCGGCGAAAACCCCCGGCTCTCAACAGACTCACCGAGATGCGTCGCGTGCCGGATATTCCCCGCCAAGATAGGTCGGAAACTATTGAGAACCCCCCGACAGGTCGCCAACAAATTCAATCGGAAATACCGGAACCCTCTGAGCCTTTGGGAACGGAAGACAGCCGCCGCCTCATTCGCAATCACCGGAATGAAATGCAGGGCAGTCGTCACCATAAAAGCGAGTGTCGCTGGCACACGTAACTGCGCTAAAGCGAGGAGCAGATCCCGCGGTTGCGTCGTCCAGACGATGAAACATCCGATCACAAGCGTCGTGTTGAAACGAAGGGATTGGACAATCCCGTGAAACAATCCCTCCCGATAGACACGGATACCGCCCGTCATCTTCCCGAAGATCGGGAATTCCGCTGGCACGAGCGTAAACAGTACTGTGCGCGGAAACTCGTTATAGAAGATCGCCTGACTGTAAATTAATCCCCACGTCGTAAAAAAGAGAAAGACGCAGAGCAACCCGATCTGCCGCCATGTCGGGACAGATAACGCCACAAGTGCGAGACTCCCCAAAAAACAGACGAACAGTGCCATTGGACTGTCCAGCAAAATGACGAGACATCCGCCTATCAGCATCATCAATATTTTCGTGCGGGGTTCCAGTTTAGTATTCTGCATCGTGCGATTCTTCTGTATCTACCTCCCTAACAAGTATAGCACCCTCATGCTCCATTTACCAATTAAAACTTCTCTTGCCCGCCTGATAAGGGGTTAAGTGGAAAAAGTTTCCAACCCCGACGGTTCCGTGCACCACCTTTTTCTGTAGGAGCGAACTCCGGACGGAATTTAATTTGACTGAAAAGCCAAATTTGAGTAAAATCGTTTATAGTAGGGCAAGTTTATGATAAAATAAATTGTGAATAATATGTCCTAACTCCAGTTTCTATGATTGAATCTATATTTTTGTTCAGGGTAAAACAAAAGGAGAAAATAATGGCAACAGAAATTCGTGAGCAAGACGGTGTTACGATTATAGAACCCAGCGGAAGGATAGTCGGATTAGCGGTATCAGAACTCCGGGAAACAATCTCGCAACAGATAGAGGCTGCTGATACACCGCGCATCCTCATTAATTTTTCGGATGTCAATCAGGTCGACAGTGGAGGACTCGGTGCCCTTATGGAGGCACGTGCCTTGGCAAACCAAAAGCAAGGACGCATCGGTGTCATCAATGTCGGGGAAAACATCAAAAACCTACTCGTTCTGAGCCGAATTGTAAGTCAGTTTGAGCATTTCGACAGCGAAGATGCTGCAGTCGCGGCACTCTCCGCATAAAACCTGACGTTCAATGTAAAAGGGGTTGGTCCCACCAACCCTTTTTTCATTGCATAGCACCTACTGATAACTGATAACTAATGTAGAAGATTGCTCCTCCAGAGGAGGCAAACCGTTTAACAAACCAACGTCACAACAATAAATTCCTGACCCTCCGCATAAGGCACGCCCCACTCAAGCTGCTCACCACACGTGACATGCCCCACACTACATTGGTAGGACCCCGCCGCCATCCCCCGAATAGAGATATGCGCACATTCCGTATGCTTGGACGGCTTCGATAAAACCAACTCCAACCGCCGCAAATCCTTCGTAAGTGTTACCTTCTCAATACGCGCCTTCAACGTCTCCAACTCCACGCCGAGCGGCACAAAAGATGCCCTAACACCCAACCCATCTTGTGGGACAAGCGTAAAATCGTTCGCCGTTTCTGCGACAGCGCACCCGTAGCCAATAAGCCCAAAATCCGGATCTTGAACGAGATAGGATTTCAGCATACTCAAGTTGCCGTAGAGTCCCATACCCACCTCACCAGAGAAGCAGCCGTTCCGATAGTAGTTATATTCCGGCGACCCTTTCTCCGGTGGATTGAACCGCCACTCCCGACCGTTGTACCCCTTACCCGACGGATCCACACAACTCCAGACCGCCAAAGTCGCGCCGTAAGCCTTCTGCAGGAAATGCAAATCACCCGTTTGCTCATATCTGTCGAACAGCGGACGCGCCAACAGCGGTGTCGGATAACACCCGATATACCGCATATTCGTGCAGTAGGAAAACCACATCGGTGTAGCGTCGCGACTTGCGAGGATTGTATCCACAGTCCGCTTCTTCAGCGATTCATCGTCGGCGACCTGCGCCAAGTAGTATAACGCCGCCTTTGAGGCGTGATCGAAACAATACTCCGATGCGAACGGATATTCCTCCTCAAGGAAAAACGGGAGACACCCCTCAATGGCATCTCGGAGCGTCTGGTGTTCGGCATCCATCCCCTCTATTTTCAACGATCTCAGTAGATGTGCCAGAATCGGTGACCCCATCGGTGCATGCGTTTTCGACATATTACCGCGATGGTAATCGATGTAATTCTTCGTCTCATAGACGCTCTCGTAGGTAGAATCGAGATAGGACGCGAGTGCCGTGTTATAGGCGAGGTCGAGATATTCCAATGGCTCACGGCTCGTTTGTACCCCGTGCAACTTAGTAATCCGATACATCTGATAATAGATGTTATAGACGTGCGGATAGTTATAGATACGCCAGACGTAATCCCACCGCCGCCACGAACCCTCCCTCAGCCCGATGAGTGAGTTCAACACCCGATAGTTGTCTTTGTCCTGCAGTTTGCCGTAAAGGAAATTCTCAATAAATTCATCCAAGGCGTGGATCTCCTGCTCGTCAGGATAATAAGCGTTTTTCCCAGCGAGGAATACGGGTGGTGCGAAACACCGGTCGTCGCTGCCCCCCATATCAATCGAACCACAGGGTGCCTCCTCTTCCACAATGAGCCTTTCAGCCTCGTTGTTCCAGATACGAAAACTATAGTGGCAGAGGTCGTCCGGATCCTCAACCCGCTGATTCTCGACGATGAATTTCGCACGCGCTTTCATCAAATCTTCTATCGCTGCAATCCCCTTGAACAGCAGGTGTGTCCAATCACCATTTCCGTAACGGATTTTCACCTTCTGCTCTCCCATCGAAGTGAGACGAACGGTATACGTATGGCGGTCACCCATCATTGCGACAGGTTCAACGTCGATGCCACCGTCCATCTCAATAGCCGTAATCCGTTTCTGGCACCGGAGCAGCAGATGCGCTGTCGTGTCAACAGGAAGCACCATTCCCGGCACAATCTTCACAGCGACCTTGCCTTGCTGATACAATGTCTCGTTGACATCGGCGTAGTCCTTAACACGACATAGCGTAAATGCGAAAGTCCGTTTTTCACTCGGAGCCAAAGTAAGCGATCGGTGTCCGTTATACCAAGGCTCAACTGCTGTCGCCTCGGAAAACAGATAAAACATGGAACCCTCACCCCTCATCATCTCGGTATTTGGGAACAATCCATACCCTGAAATTGCCTCAAATGCAGTGTCGCCCTGCGGAATAAAGAGCAAATGGTCGCCTTTGCCGCTTGCACGGGTTGCAAGGATATAGGATGAATGCCCGGAGACAAACGAACTCTCAATCACGCGTTGCTCAAAGACATACTTCGTAGACTCAACCGACCTGTGATTGAATCCCTGTTTCTCGTCGCCGATGTTGTAATTCGTATTCAGCGTGATCGGCAACCCCAACTCACCGACTTCGACCTGTGTCTGCGTCCTGTTCTCAAGCGTGATCGTCCACAGAATCGCATCGTCGTCAAATTCATAATGTTGCTCAATATCAAGATGTTGAAGTCCGCCTCGGTTGACAGAATCGCCGGCATAACGGGTCGTTATCGAATCATCGTCATAAGTCACTGTGCGGACATCGTCGCTGAGGAAGGTATGCATCGCGCGCCACGACTCTTCATCCGCAAGTCGCGCCTTCAGCACGACATCACCAGTCCAGCAGTGCATGGGGATCCGTTGTGCCTTTTCCGGGACGTGCCGTTGCTTCCACCAGATATTGAGGCGCGTGTTCTGCTCATTCCCAAAGAAGTTTGTGCCTTGCGCGTCTTCTGTCAGGTACAGACCTTTGATAACACCGCTCCGTCTGTCCACATCAAGGATGTAATGTTCATTTGTTAAACGGAGATAGGCATCGTGGGGAGTATAGCGTGCGTATCGGACCTGTAGCATAATATCCTGCTCACTTTCGGTTTTAACTTGAGAATACCCGCTCCGATAGAATCTGTCAAGAAAAAACAAATCTCCTGTAGAAAGTATCTCCGAATCCCGACGCTTCAATCTTCTTGTAGGATCGAGCTCCCGATTGCGAACCTACACAAATACTGCCCTTCCAAGATTAAAAACACCGAAATACAAACAGCCAGCAAAATTCGCGCAATCAGCGTAATCCGCGATTCAGACAAATGTTTCTATTGACAGCCTCCTAAATCTATGATAAACTTCGGCGTATCCAAACGACTCTCACGGAAAATTCTATAACGAAGGAGACGATCAATGGCAAAAGTCAAAGTCCTGATTGCCAGCGGAATTAGCCAAGAAATCGCAGATATGCTGCAGGATGCCCCACCGGAGATGGACATCCATTTTTTACCGAAAGACGAATCGCTCAGCGACCACCTTTCAGATGTTGAAATCCTCTACGGAACAGTGCCAGAGGCGGCACTCCCTTATGCGACCTCCCTTCAGTGGGTGATGCAGCCATTCGTAGGCGTGGAAGGCTCAATGTATCCCGCCTTCAAAGAAAGTTCGATCACACTCGTGAACAGCAAACGGTTGTATGGACCACAGCTTGCCGAACATGCGTTCGCGCTTCTGCTCGCGCTGACACGCGGCATCAATACACAACTCGATCTGATGCGGGAGAAAAAATGGGAGTGGCTGCCGTGTGTTGAGGTATCAGGGATGACGATGGGGGTACTCGGACTCGGCGGTATCGGTAGAGCTGTCGCGCAACGCGCCAAGGCGTTCGATTTCAACGTGATCGCAGTGGACCCGGAACCGATGGACAAGCCAGACACAGTTGATGAATTGGGTCAACTCGATTGGTTGCCAGAGTTCCTATCCCGCTCGGAAGTGTTGACGGTTTGCTGTCCAATCACACCGCAAACCCACAAACTGTTATCCCATGCAGAATTCGATGCCCTGCCAGAGGGCAGCTTCTTCATCAACGTCAGTCGCGGTAGGGTAGTGGACGAAGAGGCACTGATTGCCGCACTGGAAAGTGGAAAATTAGCGGGTGCTGGATTAGACGTAACCTATACGGAACCCTGTCCAACAGACAATCCGTTATGGATGCTCCCGAACGTGATTCTAACGTCCCATACTGCTGGCGCATCACAGAACATCGCCAAACGTGCGATGGAACTGTTCATCAATAACATGCACAAATACGTGAATGGTGAACCGCTCACCAACGTTGTGGACAAGGACAAAGGCTATTAGGCATCTATCGCAAAGGCTTCTAACGCTTCCGTATCAATATCAACACCGATGCCGGGCATATCATCAAGGACGAAAGCCCCATCTTCAACCCGCGGTTTTCGCGTGGTGATCTGCCCCTTCATTTGATATGCCTCTGGAGAATGTTCCATAATCAGGAAGTTCGGGATCGTCGCTGAAAATTGGACTGTTGCGGCAATCGACAAGATGCCGCCCCCGCCGATGTGTGGTGTTACTGGAATGTTGTAGGTATCCGCGAGGCTCGCAATCCGTTTCCCTTCGGTGAGTCCAGTGCGCGCAATGTCCGGCATCGTGATGTCGCAGGCGCGACGCTCAAACACCTCCCGCAATTCAAAACGGGTGCGGGTCCACTCCCCAATAGCGACCGACATATCTAACGCTTGTGCTAACGCTGCCTGTCCAGGGATATCCTCCGGCACCGTCGGCGACTCTAACCACATCACATCCAATGCCTCAAGCCCGCGTCCGAGTAGAATCGCGTCAGGGATGCTGTATTGGGTATGGACATCCACCATCAACTTGATCTGTGGACCCACCCGCTCGCGCACGGCTGCAACGATCTCCAAAATCTCCTCACGGCTGCTGGTCGAGTGAATCTTCAATCCACCATAACCTTGTGCGACATATTCCGATGCCTTGGATGCCGCTGCTTCGGGTGTACTTCCACCCACACCAGCATACAGAGGTATCGTATCCCGATATCTACCGCCAAGCACTTTATGTACCGGTTTCCCCGTCGCCTGCCCGATGATGTCCCACAGCGCGATATCACAGCCAGCGAGCGCATCGATAAAAAAGCCGGTATAGTGTCCGCGCTCCCGCATCGCCGTGAACATGCGTTGCCAGAGATATTCCACATCAAACGGATCTTTTCCCATCAGTATCGGACGACACAAATCCTCAACGATTGTTTTTGAGGTGCGCGGCGAGACAGGACTTTGCCCTTCGCCATACCCCACGATTCCGTCTGACGTAGTGATTCGGACAACCATCGTTTCATGGTGCCGTGCGTAGATACAACGCCATCCCTCATCTGGCAAGTAATAATTGTCGGTCCGCTGTTCGGATGACCTGTCGGTTTGGAATCTGAGCGCGAACGCTTCAACGTGTGTAATTTTCATAACTAAATATCCCCTGATGCTCACAACGGATTTTCTTGAACTTTTACGTGAATAAACGTAAAATACAAGGAGAAGGTTCACATTTCTGCGAGAACACGTCAAGGCTTTTCACCAACCGCCTATTCACTCGCTAAACTCTCACGATGTCTCCTTTAAGTCCACGGACAGGTCCGCCGATGCCCGAAAAAATCACCTTACGCACTATCCTCATATCGTTGCTACTCCTGCCGTTCATTTACAAATGGCATATTGAATGTGAGGCATTGCGATACACCTTCCCAACGTTGATGGCACCATTCTATAGTGTTGTTTTCACACTGCTGGTCATTTCGGTGTTTAACATCGTGTTAAAAAAATATGCATCGAAACACGCGCTGACAGGGGGTGAACTGATCAGCCTCTACGTGCTGATGTCAATAACATTACTGTTCATGTCTTATGACATGTTCCTTCCCCTCGTCTCAATTATCGTTCATGCCTTCTATTTCGGTACACCTGAAAACGAATGGCGCGAGTTGTTCTGGGACTATCTACCGGATTGGTTGACAATCAACGATCCGAGCGTGCTCCGTGCGTTCTACCTCGGCGATGAACCCCTTTTTGAAACCCATTATATGATACAATGGTTGATTCCGACGTTCTGGTGGTGTATATTTACTTTCTCACTAATCTTCGTGATGCAGTGTATTAACGTTATTATCCGTAAGCAGTGGACGGAACAGGAACGTCTCGTGTATCCGATTGTCGAACTCCCGTATCAACTCGCCTACAACACAAATCGATTCTTACGGAGCCGAGCAATGTGGTGGGGATTCGGCATCGCGGCTATTATTAGTCTCGCCAACGGACTTAACATCTTTTTTCCGTCAATTCCGGCTTTTCCGAATAAACACATACCGCTCGGTGGGTTATTCACTGAAAGACCGTGGACAGCCCTTCTCCGTGGTGGGAATGCGATCATCGTCTATCCGTTCGCTGTTGGACTTGGTTTCCTGATGCCGCTTGAGTTGCTTACATCGTGTCTACTCTTTTTCTTTTTATATAAGGTGCAATATTTCGTCGCTATCCTAACCGGACTGGAGAACGTTCCGGGTTTTCCTTATCCTTATGAGCAGAACATCGGTGCGTATATCGGCATCTGTGCGGTTGCATTGTGGGGCACGCGTAGGCAGATCTGGCGAGCATTTCGTACAGCATTTATCCAACGAACAACAGCGGATGAGAAAGAACCGATGCGCTATCGAACCGCATTTTTGGGAATCGTTTTCGGTGGTATATTCATCATCGGATTTGCGATGCGTGGTGGGATGGCGATGTGGATCGCTGTGCTATTCTTTGCTGCACATTTTGCTACAATTGCGATCCCGTTGACGCGTATTCGTGCACAAATCGGTTTTCCTATTCACTCAACGACCTTTATCGGACCGCACCACAGTCTTGTTAGCATGCTCGGCACACGACGCATTGGCGCACGGAACTTGACATGGTTCTCGCTCTTTTTCTGGTTTAATAGAGACAATCGGAGCCATCCAATGCCACACCAACTTGAGGCGTTTAAGCTTGCTGAACGGGGTAACCTCGACGTAAAAGGATTATCGCGTTTAATGCTTATGCTGACAGTTATCGCGATGCCGTTGTGCATCTTCATGCTGGTGGATACGTTCTTTGGACTTGGCGTTAATTCCGGCAAGGTAGGCGGGCAGATTAACAGTTTTGGTGGACGAGCGTACCGCTTTCTTGAGGGTTGGCTCACCTCACCCCAAGATGCAAACCCGGGGCATATCGCTGCGATAACGATCGGTTTCTGTGTTACGATCCTGCTCTCTGCTGTACGCAGTCGACTGTTTTGGTGGCCGATTCATCCACTCGGTTATGGGGTATCTTTTCATCTTCACCTTTTCTGGGCGGCGTTTATCATCAGTGCCCTCGCCAAATGGAGCGTGCTAAAATACGGTGGACTCGGTCTCTATCGGAAAACAGTACCGCTTTTTCTTGGACTCGTATTAGGGGATTTTGTCATCGGGAGTTTTTGGAATATCTTAAGCATTTTCCTTGATAGACCGACGTACACCTTTTACTATTAGGGTGGATTCTCAAAATATGTAAACACCTTGTAGAAGTGAGTTTGCTCGCGACCCTCCCATTATAGTAAAAACCGAAAAATTGTAGACTTTACTTTTCCCTATAATGTGCTATCATAATATGACCTCAGTGGTGAATTCGACCCGTCATCGCGTCCTTTAAGGTGATAGAAGTCGAAGGCGTTAGCAACTTTGAAGGCACATAAGACGAAGTTGTGAATTACAGATATACGATAAGTTAATTTTCACAAGGCATATAGATATGAAAGTTATTCGATCAGATATGGTATCACCAGAATAGGAGAAACGCACATGAAACGACTCGCTTGCCCTCTCTTCATCGCTTTGCTCATATTTTCACGCGCCTTCGCAGCGGACGACAAACTCGCCTCTGGTGCCGCCAGCCTCTATCACCTTGCCAGTATCTTGGGTATTGAGGTATCGCGTGAGCAGGTCGAAAACATTGTCCTGGAAAGAGCTCGGGGACCTTATGTTGTCAATTTTGTCATCATTGACACTGCGGGGAGAATCGGAATTGAGTTGCAGGAACGCGACCTCGACTACGAGCAGTTACAGACACTTGAAACACCTGTTATTGCCTGTCTTAAAACTACACTTGATGACGAAAGCGATTCGGAAGCAGATACCACTGTTATAGCAGACTTTATCGTCGTTGAATCCGCAACCGAAAAATCGGTACGTGTGTTTGGTGCACCTCAGAAATCTTCGCGAGCGGCAGCGACATTCATTTCCCGCGACCATTTTTTGGAGCACTGGACGGGACAAGTCTTAACATTAAGACCCGCTCTCTCCGCAGAAGCGACACAACTTCTCCAAGATATCATAACTGGAACGGCTGCCTATAACGCCAAACTTAAAAGCGGTGAGGTCGAATTCTCAATTACGTTGAGTGAACGAATCCGACAAGAGAAGAATTTCCTTGAACGTCTTTTCGGATGGGGTCGGAACCTCTTGATGTCATCGGAAAAAGAGAAGGAGGAGGTCCAATATGAAGACCAAGGGTATTGGCACATCACCTACCGATTTGATGGCGATCACCAGTTTTACGATGTCAAGATGCGAAAAAAGAGAGAGTTAAATGGAAAATCCCTCCTGAACTGGCACGAAATGCACCTTCAATATCAGATAAACGGTAGAACGGTGTATTTCAGGGAAAATCCCAAGACTGAATGGCAACAGCAATCCGCGCATAAAAGCAGACCTCCTTGGGGTGCAGACATACCATCGGATGTTTTTGAAGAACAGTTCAACCCTCGCCGGTGGAGTCCCCCACCGTGGGGATCTAAATTCACAAGAATGATTAATTTCTACAAACCCGTTGATGTGCAGCGGGTTAAAGTTAAGGAAATACCACACAACCTTTTGACGCTGCAACGCACAGATTTTGATGCAACTCATACCATTGAAATTTGGCTGGATCCGCAGAAAGCGTACCGACCGACCCGAATTTTAGCACACCGTAGATCTCTTACCCAGTTGTTCATAGAGGGGCGTGATGGCAAGATCACACCCTTACCGCGTGAAAAAACATACCGCCTCACCTCTTATATCTACCAGTTCGCACAATTTGAACCCGATATCTGGTTCCCGAAAACTGTCACTATGGAACACTCGTCTGTCGTCGGTGATGAAGATAAACAACCGCCATCAGCACATCGCAGGACAACCATGCAAGTGCATCGTGCGGTTTTTAACATGCCGATTTCGGAAAAAGAATTGGGCATAATACCAGACAGATAGTCCTACAAAACGAATGGCTGGATAAATATATCTGAAACACGCTTGACTTCACCAAGGGTATATGTTAATCTATTCTTTAGAAACTAACATCCTATATTTCCTCGAAAGGTAAAGTTAATGGAAGAATGGATCACAAATCTTATTAGTGGGTTAGCCAGCCCGCTCATTTTCCTGATAATTGCGGTGATGCTTTACACACTCGGCAAAGGTGCGGACTGGCTTGTTGATGAAGCGGTAATTCTTTCAACCCGATGGGGCTTAGGAAAAGCGGTCATCGGTGCAACAGTTGTGAGCATTGGCACGACAACACCAGAGGCGGCTGTCTCCGTCCTGTCGGCAATACAAGGAGAACCCGGGCTTGCGCTCGGAAACGCCGTCGGTTCAATCATCTGCGACACAGGACTCATCCTCGGATTAGCATCCCTCATCGCTCCCTTACCCCTCAATCGCCAATTGGCTTCACGGCTGTCAAATGTACAGGTAGGTGCAGGTATTCTCTTGGTGGTAGGCTGTTTCCCGTGGGCATCTCCGGCGAAAGTTTTCAGTCAAGGCGGCGTTCTACCTCAACTCGTAGGTGTTGTCTTCGTTGTCCTTCTGGCATTATACATCTGGCAGTCCATCCGATGGGCAGGTGCGACACCGTCAGATGCTGAAAGCACAGAAGAAGAGAATGAAGAAGCATCAGGGGCATTCGGAACACTCTTTAAACTCATCGGGGCAATTGCCATTGTTGTTGTCTCTGCTCAGATCTTGATTCCAAGTGTGATCGAAATAGCAAAAAGGATTCAGGTACCGGAGCATATTATTTCAGCGACACTTGTTGCGTTTGGTACATCGCTCCCTGAACTGGTGACAGCGATAACGGCGGTTAGGCGCGGGCATGGCGAATTGGCAGTCGGAAACATTATCGGTGCGGATATTCTCAATGTGCTTTTTGTCGCCGGTGTTTCTGCTTCCGCTACGCAAGGCGGTTTACAAGCAGACGGTCAATTCTTCCAGTTCCTGTTCCCAGCGATGCTGTTTATCTTGATCGTCTTCCGATGCGGTATCTTCGTGTCAGGCGACCAGTTGAAACGTCCGTTCGGTGTCGTGCTAGTTGCGACATGGCTTTTGGTGACGATTCTGAGTTATGTGTTGTCAATTGAAATGCATTAATAGTTGTCAGTTATTAGTTATCAGTTGTCAGTTAAGAGAACCAAATGGTACTGATTAATAAACTGTGGTTCTTGATAAATTTGTGAAAGTATGTGATAGTATAATTCTAAGTTTTGACGAGTGTTCAAAAGTTTCTTCAAAGGAGGCACGGCAATGAACAACGATCAATCACCTGAGAAAGAAGTCTATCGCGCCCCGGCTTTTGCTGATTTCAAACCGGAACTCGCGGCACCCGGATCCACACCGGAACGGTTGGCGCACTTGAAGGAGCACGGCTTCGTTATCATCAACGACTTTGTTGATAATCCGTGGATCCCAATTCTCCGAGAGGCAGGCAGACGGGTTACACAAGCGTGTGCGCCAGAAAACGGCTATGACATCATCGATTGCTCAAAGGGATACGTTCACCGCGGCGGAGAGAGTGAACCTTGGGCAATCCGAGGCATAATCCACCCGGCTTTTAAAGAACCCGCTTTCGCTGAATTTTACGGGTCGCCAGGTTTCACTGGCTTTGTCCAGTCTTGGTGTGGCGCGGCACCTGAAGACCTTGTCATGACGAACATCCTGCTCTGGTGCAATCCACGCAAAGGTGAGCATAAACTCGGTTGGCACAGAGATACGACATGGTGGGGTACTGGAGAGGGTTACTTCTCACAAGAAAGTCGCACAGAAGGTCCCGAAGCCTACTCCGAGGAGGTTGAGCGGATCCGTTGGAAAGAAATTCAGGAAGAAAATGAGAAGCGGATTACCGAACCGAAAGGTGTGGGTATGTTCTTAGCACTCGCAGATGATGAATGCCATGAACTCGTTGTGGGAAGCCACAGCCGCTGGCGAACTCCTCTTGAGCATGACGTGCTGCTCCCAAAATCCATGAAGGATCAGGGTGTTCCCTATACACCGAGTTGGAACGGCACAGATCCACTTCCTGGACAGGTCGCGATTCGGCTCAAGGCTGGCCAAGCACTCATCCGTAACGGCACGACGATCCATACCGGACACACCGTCCCTGAGCGCGAACGCAATACATTGTCAATCGGTTGGTCGAAATGGGGTGGTACGTCCGACGAGGAGCCAAAGGTCGTCGATGCGCGATTCGCGTGGCAACTCGACCCCGCCGTCCGTGAGGCACTTCCACACGAATGGATGAAGACAGCCTGGGATCGCTGGGCAGCAAACATCAAGCTCGGCGATAGGCTTGAAGACCGTTATGCTGGTTTTGACATCGAACGCATCAAAGCAGGCGAAGTCGTTGGGTGGCGAACCGAATTGGAACGTCAAGCCGCCGCTGCAGGCGACGCGTGGGAACGCTATCAGACGGTGTCTGAATCCTAAAAGCAGAAAATTTAGAGGCGGATCTTTGGATCCGCCTTTTTTGTTTTTATAGTAAAGCCCGTAATTACCTATACACCAACGCAAGGGCAAGGATACCGGTTTTCCCTCCTCAGTAATGAGCGTCCGCCTGTGCCAGCAGTAGTGTGTTTAGGGCGAGGATAAAATCCTCGCCAGCTGCGGTGAGAGTTTCCTTTATTGAAAACCTGTCTACATGTTTCAATCTTTACTATAAATTGTCCAAACTTTAGTATATAACGTGAGTTTGATATAAATGCAAATGTAGGTTGGGTTTCACTCAAGGACCAACCACTGGTGGCTGATAGCCATTAAGCTGGTGGGGCAATTAGACGCACAAACGAGCGGGAAACCTCATCTAATTCCTCTCGAACTGCTGCATCAAGCTCCCAACCGACACCGCCAAGCGTATCGTCAAGTTGTTCAATCGTATCGCTGCCACTGATTGCGACAGTGACTTCCGGATGCGATAATACCCACGCCACGGCGAGTTGGGCGGGTGTTTTACCTAACTCCGCTGCGAGCCGTTTGAGGGTTATGATTACCTGTCCGGTCGGACCACTCATCCGTTGCGCGAATTCCTCGCGTAATCGCGTTCCCCATAAAGTGCCAGCGGGTGGTGGTTCATCGGGTGCGTAGACACCACTCAACAGACCAACGGCTAACGGACTATAAGCCATAACGCCTAACCCTTCCTCACGCACCAAGCCGAACAACTCCGTCTCCATATCCCGGTTCAGTAGGTTATACATGTTCTGAATGCCCATATAGGGTGTTGCGTTGATTCTATCAGCGATCCAGAGTGCTTTGCACGCCTGCCACGCTTGATGATTACAACAACCGATATAGCGCACTTTACCCGAACGCACGAGATCATCCATCGCTCGGACAGTCTCCTCCTGTGGTGTCATTTCATCGGGCGCGTGGATGAGGTAGACATCAATATGATCAGTGTTGAGACGCGACAAGGAACGCTCGACCTCCCGCATGATATGGTATCTTGACAATCCCTGATCGTTCGGACCTGGACCGATCTGGCTGAAAACCTTTGACGTAATTACAACGTCATCGCGTTTGCCCTGAATCGCTTTACCGAGAACTTCCTCAGAACGACCAATGTTGGCGCGATCGTCCATAAGCCCATAGATATTGGCGCAATCAATGAGGTTAATACCAGAATCAATGGCGTGTTCAATGAGTCTTTGGGCTTCATTCGCGTCGCCTTGTCCTCTGAGTCCCAAGCCCAATGCGAGCGGACTCACTTTAACGCCTGCTTTTCCAAAATTGACATATTCCATAGATAGATTTCCTTACCCTCTCGTAAATTAATTTGTAGCGGATCTTGGAATTAATTGAGACAGACCAAACCAGTGCGATTAGGAAACCGCACCATAGGTTTTAATTTACAGACTGTTCGTGGTACTTCGGAGGAGCGTCTCTACAAATGCTGCAGAAACACCCAAGCAAAACCCCCCTACGGGGCTTGATCGGGGGCGCGACCGTTTTTCTACACAGATACTGAAGAAACACCCAAGCAAATAAACCCTACGGGATTCAAGAGGTTTTTGAAGTCTTCAAGGTTCCTGTGTAAAACTAGGTGCGGTTGATGAAGATTAAATAAATATTTCGGTAATTGTTACAGATCGCGAGCACAGCTCGCTCCTACTAAGAGACTGTTGATGCATTACCGAATTAAATTCTTAAACTTCATCAAACCGCACCTACCTTGTGGGGACCTCCGAGGGGTACTCGTTAAAATGTCTATTCATTTCTAAACTCCACTATAGTTTATCTTCTAATCACCGGTTTTACGGGCATCTGTCTGCATTCGCAAGGCATTTACAACCCGTTGCATATTTTTCGGGATCGGTGCCGAAAAAGTCAAGTTTTCGCCTGTGGCTGGATGTTCAAAGCCGAGCATGCGCGCATGCAACGCCTGACGTTTCAACTGAGCGAGTGCGTGTTTCAGTTCCGTTGTATCGGCATCATTCAAAGCACGCTGTTCACCGCCATAAATCGCGTCACCAACCACTGGGTGACCGATGTGCTGCAGATGTACACGGATCTGATGGAGCCTCCCAGTTTCCAATGTCAGCTGAACAAGCGCAAATTGAGAGTAGGTTTCTAAAACCTCATAGTGTGTGACAGCGTGTCGTCCGCCTGTTTCAACTGTCGTCATCCGGCGTCGATCCCTTCGACTCCGAGCAATTCGAGCGTCAATCGTTCCTGTGGCTTTCGCAGGGGTTCCGCATACGATAGCGACATATTGGCGCGTAATGCTATGCTGTTCAAACTGCGCGGAAAGTCCGCGATGTACGACATCGGTTTTCGCGACAACGAGAACACCCGACGTGTCCTTATCCAGTCTGTGAACAATTCCTGGACGCTCTACGCCGCCGATGCCGGAAAGGTCTGTCGGACAGTGCGCGAGCAACGCATTTACGAGCGTGCCGACATTCACACCGTTCGCAGGATGAACAAGCATGCCTGCGGGCTTATTAAGCACAATCAAGTCGCTATCCTCGTGAAGAATGGCAAGCGGAATTCGCTCAGGTTGAAGCGTCTCCAAAGGACGTGGCGGCGGAAGCATCAAACACACGCGGTCGCCGTCTCGGAGCGCGTAACTCGGTTGTTTAGTCACTTTACCGTTGACGGTGGCATCACCATTACGAATCAGTCGCTGAAGATAGGTCCGAGATACCCCCTCCGTCGCGTTGAGAAGAAAGCGATCCAACCGCTCACCAGACTGATTCGTTTGGATGTCGTAAACCCGGATTTCATTTTTCATTGCGGAATTCCGCCGCATCCATCGGTGGATGTTCTGGCTGCCAAGCGTTGATACACGAAAAATCTTTCCTTTTGTCTCAAATCAACTCGGATTTGAACTTCAAGGCATTATACACGCTCGGCTCATATTTGTCAATCGCTTCGATCACGGTATTCAAATATTCGAGTCATTCCTCGCCGTACAATTTTGATTTGACACTTAACATGGAATATGATACTCTTTATTCATCTGATCTCTAATGCCCGACAATAGGGTGACATCATGCGAAATATCAAACTCGTGCTTGAATATGATGGCACGAATTACCATGGATGGCAAACACAGCCGAACCTCCCAACTGTCCAAGAGACAGTTGAAAAGTCCTTAGCAAAACTAACCAAAAGCCCAATACAAATTATCGGGGCAGGGAGGACCGATAGTGGTGTCCACGCGGAGGGACAGGTAGCAAACTTCTATACGGATTCAGAGATACCGCTCGTTGCATTCCAGAAAGGGCTGAACGCCATTTTGCCACGGGATATTGTTGTCTGTGCTGCGACAGAGGTGCCAGCGGAATTTCACGCCCGCTTCAGTGCCACAAGCCGGCGTTACCGATACACGATTTTGAACAGGGCGTACCCCGCCGCACTTTTCCGACACACAAGCTACCTCTTCCCGAAGGGAATTGATGTTTCGCGAACGAATGACCTCTGCCAAATTCTGGTTGGAAAACAGGATTTCTCCTCTTTCCAAAAGACAGGAAGCGATCGGCTAAATCCTGTGTGCGAAATCTATGAGGCTCACTGGTGGAAGAAAGAGCCGTACATCTACTTTGAAATCGAAGCGGACGCGTTTTTACGAGGCATGGTTCGTGCGATCACCGGCACCATCTTAACTCTTAATAGCAAGTTTTGGAAATCTGCAAGCTGCACCAAACATACGAAATGTCAAGATGCCGAGATGGAGCTCCGCCATATTTTGGAGGCAAAGAATAGAGATGCAGCAGGGGTATCAGTCCCAGCACACGGGCTATCCCTGATTCAAGTGAAATATAACAACCCACAACTTTTACGGTGAATAGTCGTCAGCAATCAGCAGTCAGTCAAGAGCGTATTAAGGGTATTACAAACAATGGCAATCGCCACAAGCATATGCTGAAAGCGAATAGCCGACAACCGAAAACTACCTAAAAGGAGTTCTTCATGAACTATGCCCAGGTCTTGAATGAATTGGAAACTTTAGTCAATGAAACCTTTGCACTTTGGGAGCACAACCGCGTCGGCTTCCAATGGCGACACTATACATGGAATCACAGCATGCGTGTGCGTGCGACGAGTATGGAACTCGGTAGACGGGAAGGCGGCGACGTGAAACTGCTTGAAGTTGCTGGCACACTGCACGATATCACTAAACGATATGACGGTGATTTTAAGACCGACAAGGAAGGAAAACGTGTCTTCAACCCTGAAGGTTTCTGGTTAAACGAGACGCTTACACCAGCAGGTCAGAACATCGTTACGGAACTTTACGACAAGCATAACCTCCACGGTACGGTCCATCACGAATCCGGGGCAGTTATTACTGAGAATATCTTGGCGATGTACGACTTTGAACCGGATTTCGTAGAAGCTGCGACAGCTGTTGTCTTCGCACATCTAAAGCCTACGAACCTCACAGAGGAGAACTTTAAACTGCTCTACAACAGGATTGAAAACCAGATCCTCTATGATGCAGACACTATGGATCCGAACGTCGGTTATACAGGTTTTTTCCGAAACATTCACATTCACTCCTATTTCGCACTCCAACGCGGAAGTTTCGATTTAGAGGATTATGTGCGGAGTCTGCCGCGCTGGATTAACTCCAAGCAGGAATTCGTTGACAAACTTCTAACCGAATCCTCTCGTGAACTTGCCCAAGGGCGACAGGACAGGAATCAGGAGCTTTTCTTGCAAATGGTAGATGAATTAGACGATATGGAGATTAATCGGAAATACGGGCTGCTCGGTATCATCGAATATTTCGTGAGTGAGAATGAGGACCCGCACTTCTTGAACCAACTTGACCACCTGACAAATGAGTGGCTGCCACAAAGGAGACAGTGGTTGGCAGAAGAGGAGAAAGACGCATCGGCACGCGACCGCGCCCAAGCGGCTATTGATCGGGTTGACGATTTCCTGACGCTAATGGCCCGCGAAAGCAAGGGAGAGATTTAAGGCAAGCTTGCCAAGAAGGAGTTTTTTATGAATAACGTAGCAACGGGAGCACATACAGACGCTGTTCAATTTCCGTATCCAGTAGACCTTTATCGCTTCGACACAGCTGCTAAGGGGATTTCAGGTGGATTTCCAGCCGTAACCGAAGCAGATATCGAATACTTCCATCAATACGGTTACCTCGTCATCAATGATGCCTTCAGTCCGCCTGAAGTCGAAGATGCGTTAGCAGGGATGGTTCATCTCATGGATGGGAAATGTCCTGATTTCCGAGCGATTCAATTTGAACCGAAACTTGTCAAGCAGAAGGACGAAATGGAAGTTCAAGAACGTCGGGACGCTATCAGGAAAATCTTCCGTTTTGTAGACTATGAACCGCGTCTGAATGCGCTAGCAGCCCATTCAGGTCTTCTCGGTGTGCTCGAACAAATTATGGGGGATACACCTGAGCTGTTTCAAGACATGGCACTTGTTAAACCCCCGCGCCACGGGTCGGAAAAACCGTGGCATCAGGATTGTGCTTACTTCAACTTACCGGAAGGAACAACGGTTGTTGGCGTATGGATCGCCTTAGATGAAGCTACCCCCGAAAACGGATGTTTACACGTCATACCGGGCTCAAATAATGAGGGACCGATGATCCATTTCAAACGGCGGGATTGGCAGATTTGCGATACGGATGTGCCGGTAGGACGTGATACAATGGTCCCGCTTAAGCCGGGTGGTTGTCTGTTCTGGCACGGGTTGACACATCACGGAAGTCCTGTTAACCAATCGGAGCAACGGCGTCGCGCGCTACAGTTCCATTACAAACCGGTGAGCTGCGAAGAAATTACGACACAGGAACGGATGGACGTTTACGGAAGTGAAGGGAAAGACGTAGATTGCTGAGTATTAGTTATCGGTTATCGGTTATCAGTTGTCGGTTAAGAGGTGTTTCTGTAACAATCCACCGAAACTTGGAGTCTCTATAGGCGGTAGTGAATTGTCATCATTAAAACAAGAAACTGATAACCGAAAGCATTGCGCAGCAATGCGAACCGATAGCCGAAAACCGACAACCATTGCGCTACTTCGTCTGTTCGGGGAAGGGTGCACGGATATCGTAACGTCCTTCAACAAATACTGGTAACTTTCCACCTTCAACCAAAAGGTCGAGCGGGTTCGGACGCGTTGTTAAGGGGAAGGTTACTACGTCCTGAATGCGTAACGATTCGTAAATCGCCATGAGGATTTCTATGGTGCAAAGCCCATGTTTGCCAGCATTGCGATGTTCCTCAACATCACCTTCAATCCAAGCTAACATCTCATCAAATTGATTGGGTTCGCTTTGGCGAGGTTCAATAACCTGCCAGCCAGCGGTCTTGCTATTGAGCAATTCAATTGTGCCGTTCTCACCACGACGGAGCTGCCCATCATTCCCATAAACTGCATCGCCTCGCAGTCCTGGTTCTGGCAAATCGCTTTCGTAAATACCTCGGATGCCGCCATCAAAACAGATTTCTGCCATACAGAGGTCTTCGGTCCTCACGCGGCGTTCCCAACGGTCGGTTTTCCGTGCTGCCTGACCAATGAGCCATAACGGATCTGGATCTCCGAGGATAAACCGCATTTCGTCAACTTCGTGCGTCCCACGATTCAGCAATCCGTGTCCGTCGCGACGGAGCATGGCTTGCGGTTGACCGATTGCCCCTTCTTGGATGAGTCGGCGTGCCTCGCAGTTTTGCGGACTGAACCGGCGTTGGTGTCCGACAACCAATTTCACGTCGTTCTTCTCACACGCATCCATCATGTCCTGTGCATCGCCAACGGAAGCTGCCATCGGTTTTTCGGTAATAACCCCCAACACACCGTTTTCAGCAGCAGCGATCGTGGGTTCAGCGCGGACACTCTGCCACGTGGTGATACTGACGATGTCCAAGTCCTCTTTCTCGCACATTTCACCGAAGTCGGCATAGTGGGTTGGAAGTGCGAATTCTTCAGCGAATTTCGCGGCGGATGCTTCACTGATGTCGGAAGCCGTGACCACTTCAGCACGTCCTGTATTGGTCCAATTATTTGCGTGGGAACGTCCCATGCCACCGCATCCAATAATTCCAACGCGATATGTTTTATCTGCCATCTGTTATATCCTTTTATAGTTGTCAGTTATCGGTTATCAGTTATCAGTTAAGAGGGAACTTTGTAACAATTCACCACGCCATGGAGCCCCAAGTTTCGGCAGCTTGTTACAAAAACGGCAATTTGATTAAACATTTCGGATGTGTTGCAGTCTCCATTTGCACACGCCACAGGCAAGGCGCAAACTGGAAAGTTCGCGCTACATTTGTGGCATATCCCGCGCAAACTGGAAAGTTCGCGCTACATTTATCAAACTGACGTTATAAAAGCATTCTTAACCGATAACTTCTGTCTTACAAGAGTCATATATATTATCAGAGATTGCCTGTCTATACAAGCAAATTCTCTGAAAAAGAGCCAATTTATCCTGATATTGACTCTCTCTAAGACAACATGTGTCTTTTTGGACACAACTTCACAAACCGAAAAGCCTTGTAACGCCATAGTTTTGTAACATATATCCAATTGGCATCGTTTATGCAGGTAGGAATAACATAATCCATATTCCGCGACGAAAATTTGTGAAGGAGTAGGCAAATGGAAAAATTAATCGTCAAAGGTGGTACTCGACTTCAAGGGACAATCCCGGTTAGCGGTTGCAAAAACGCAGTCCTACCTATCGCAGTCGCCGCCGCAATTCTCGGCGACGGGGTCAGTGTCCTCCACAACGTACCCAATCTAACAGATGTAAAAACACTCAGTGCAGTATTGGAAGGGCTTGGTGCCACAATAAAACTCAAAAATTCCACACTTTACATTGAACCAATAAATCACTTAGAATATGAAGCCCCTTACGAACTCGTCCGAAAGATGCGTGCATCCATCTATGTTTTAGGTCCACTCGTGGCGAAACTCGGGAAGGCAAAAGTCTCATTTCCGGGCGGATGTGCTATTGGTCCTCGCCCGATTGATTTGCATATTCAGGGGTTGGAACACTTAGGTGCGGAAGTCACAGTGCATAGCGGTTACATTTACGCACAAGCGGAACGCTTGGCGGGGACAGAGATGTATCTCATGGGGCAGCACGGGCCGAGTGTCGGGGCAACAGCAAACATTATGATGGCGGCGACCTTAGCAGAAGGTACTACGGTTATCCGCGGTGCAGCGTGTGAACCGCATATTTCGGACCTCGCCCACTTCCTCAACGCCATGGGAGCAGACATAGAAGGCATCGGTACTTCTGTTTTGACAATTCAAGGTGTCAAACAGTTACGCGGAACTGAACATACTGTCATTTCCGATGATATTGAGGCAGGCACCTTCATGGTCGCAGGTGCTATTACCAAAGGTGACGTTTATGTCGAAGGGATCGGGCCGCAACAAATTCCTGCGGTCTCAGAAAAACTTACTGAAGCAGGTGTCCAATTAGATTGGGACGGTAACGGCGTGCGTGTTACCACACCACGTGAGATAAAGGGGATCGATGTAACGACTGCCCCGTTCCCAGGTTTCCCGACAGACATGCAGGCACAAATTATGGGGCTGCTCTGCCTTGCATCCGGGACAAGTGTTATCACTGAAAATGTCCACACAGACCGGTACATTCACGCAGCAGAATTGAACCGGATGGGTGCAAAGATCATGCTTGATGGCACGAAAGCTGTGATTAACGGTGTCTCCAAACTCAGTGGTGCGCCTGTGATGGCTTCCGATCTACGCGCGGGTGCTGTACTCGTTGCGGCTGGAATGGCAGCGTCAGGCGAAACCGTTGTATCGCGCGTCTATCACATCGACCGCGGGTATGAATCAATCGAGAGAAAACTGAACGACATCGGCGCAAACATCACGCGAGTTAGCGACAGAGGCGAAGAAGTCTAACTACTTTTGGCACCACTTGTAGATTTTCAAAATTGGTTCTACAAAAGTCCCGAACGAAGCGGAAGGATTATTGAAGGATGTTACAAATTGTCGAGACAGGTACCCAAGAGGCTGAGGATTTTCTCTCAAAGTTGAAGGCGCGGGGTAAGTTAACGGATGAAAGTATCTTAAAAACAGTCCGGCGTACTTTGAGCGATGTGCAAGCCGAAGGGGATAAAGCGGTTATCCGATATACGCGCAAACTCGACGCACCGCGTATCTCGGCAAAGGAACTAAAGGTATCACGAGAAGAGATTGGGGAAGCGTATTTAGAGGTCCCATCCGAATTTATAGACGCAATTACGCACGCGAGAACAAACATCGAGAAATTCCATCAGAAGCAGTTACGGACTTCATGGATGTCAACAGAACCCAACGGAGTCCTGCTCGGACATCTGATACGTCCCTTAAGGCGTGTCGGTGTTCATGTTCCAGCGATCAGCCAACTCCTCGTCTCTTCATTGTTGATGAGCGTCATCCCCGGTACCGTTGCGGGTGTTGAGGAGATCGCTGTCTGTATTCCCCCCATGCGAAGTCGAGACATTAACCCGTATATGCTGGTCGCTGCTTCGGAGTGTGGTATCCGAGAAATCTACAAATGCGGCGGTGCCCAAGCCGTCGCAGCGATGGCGTACGGTACCCAGACCATCCCCGCTGTCGACAAAATTGTAGGACCGGGGAACCTTTATGTCCAATTTGCCAAGAAAGAGGTTTATGGACATGTTGATATAGACAAATTAGCGGGTCCCAGCGAAATCCTTGTCATCGCTGACAGCACAGCTGACCCAGATTACGTCGCCGCAGATCTGATCTCACAAGCGGAACACAACGTTGACTCCGCCGCAATCCTCATCACCCCTTCACTTGGGTTCGCCGAACAAGTCAAATCAGCTATTGAGGTTCAGGGTGAATCCTTACCTCGCTGTGACATCCTGACAGAAGCATTTGTGAACTTCGGTGCCGCGCTTATCACGGCAAACCTATCTGAGGCGTTCACCCTCGCCAACGAAATTGCCCCCGAACACCTTGAGCTGCACATTGAAAATCCATTTGATCGGCTCGGAGACGTACATAATGCTGGGGCTATTTTCATAGGTCCCTATTCACCGGAAGCCGTTGGTGATTATATTGCTGGAACAAACGCAGTCTTACCTACAGGGACAGCGGCACGCTACGCCTCGCCACTCAGCGTTGACGATTTCCTGAAGAAGACAAGCCTCATCTCATATACCAAGGAGGCTTTAGAGGAGGTCACACCAGCAGTTGTTAAACTCGCTGAAGTTGAAGGACTCGAAGGGCACGCTGCTGCTATGAAAATCCGATTTGAAGACGATTAGATGTTGGGTTTCGCTATATCTACCGATACGGATAGTGCATCAATCTTTGAAGTTTATGGTATAAACTGAAGTGTTCTTGGTATTTTACCGCTCAACCCAACCTACGATAGAATCCTTTCGCAAATTGGCATACATGCGCCCCAATATAGGAAACACAGTAAATGTTTTTAATACCGCTGAGCCTTTTGTTCCATTTCTTCGGTCCCAATGTCCGCATTGACAAGCCTTCTCCACTGCCCGTCGCGACGTTTTCAATCGTCGGATACGATGCAGAAACCGGTGCGGTTGGCATCGCCGTGCAATCCAAATTCTTCGCTGTCGGTTCGGTTGTGCCGTGGGCAGAAGCCGGTGTCGGTGCGATTGCGACGCAATCTTGGGCAAACACGACATACGGTCCCAATGGATTGAAACTTCTCAAAAGCGGACTTTCTGCGGAGCAGACCTTAGAACGTCTTGTCGCGGATGATCCGGGCAGGGCAACGCGGCAGGTAGGCATCGTAGATGCGAAAGGCAACGTCGCTAACTATACAGGGGATGAATGCAACGCGTGGGCAGGTGCCGTTTCAGGTAAACATTACACTGCGCAAGGCAACATTCTCGCAGGTGAAGACGTTGTCAAGGCGATGGGAAAAGCATTTGAGGAAACAGAGGGTGAATTGGCAGACAAATTAATGGCAGCACTTTTCGCTGGCCAAGAGGCAGGGGGCGATACACGCGGACAACAGTCAGCAGCCTTGCTGGTTGTCCAAAAGAATAGCGGCTACGGCGGTTTTAATGATCGGTACATTGATTTACGTGTAGATGATAACGAGAAACCGATAGAAGAACTTCAGCGGCTATTGGAGATTCATAAGAGACTGGTGCCTCGATAGAAGGAAACAGTTTCAGGTTAGTTTGTATCAATCATCTAACACAAGTGGCGGGCGTTTAAAACGGGAGCGAATCAGATTCGCTGCTGATAATACAGATGGTAAGCGAACAAGCCGACGTTCTAACCGCCGCTTTCCCGGAAAATCACTGATAATCAGTCCCGTTAAAATTGTTAAAACACCTTGCCCGGGTATTCCCGGCACAGACAGAATTATCCCTACAACAACAAGCAACCCGCCGAATATATTTTTCAGCATAGATAAACAGATGCGAAAGATACGGTTCTGGATGCGGTGGATCCGTTCTTTTGTCTTGAAATAGTCTGAGGGCAAAGAGGCAAGTAATATTGTGCAACCGACGATGCTTGCGATAAAACTCACGCCTGAGAAGATGACAAGCAAAACCCAATGTTCCATAAACCAGCCGCTGAGCATCTGCCAGTAAATTTTTAGGTCAATAAACGACAAGAAGGTTCTCCTAACACATTAGCGACGCGAAACGGCTCCCCCGTCAATTGTCATAATATCGCCACTAATATAGGCGGCTTCATTGGATGCCAGGAACAATACTGCGCCAATATAGTCCCATACTGTTGCCCTGCGTTCAAGTGGAGGTGCGTCCGGTGAAACAGGCGGTAAATCGGGTAAAGTATCATCTTCAGGAAGGTTCCGAGAAGCATTCATACCAGTCGGTGCTCCACCACCAGGTGCGACAGCATTTACAGTGATACCGTGTGGGCGAAGCTCCAAGGCGAGACTGCGCGTGAGTCTATTCAGGGCGGCTTTGCTGACACAATAACTGAGAACACCAACGTGTGATTCTTCGGCATAAATAGACGAATTGTTAATAATACGACCCCGTATCCCCTGTTCTATCATCACCTTAGCAACTGCCTGTGCACAGAGTAGACATCCCTTCACATTAACGCCCATCACCCTATCAAATTGTTCCGGCGTTACCTCAAACAAAGGCTGTCCACCAAGAATCCCTGCATTGTTGAACAGAATATCAATTCGTTTAAAGGTTTCTATCGCAGTATCTACAGCGTCCTGAACCTGCTCAGGCACAGTGACATCCAAAGGCACAGCAATAGCCTTTCCTCCTTCAGCGAGGACTTCTGTAGCGACAGCATCCGCGCTCCGACCCCCAGCAACAACGACAGATGCTCCTTCACGCGCGAATGCTAAACACGCGGCTCTCCCGATCCCTAAAGGTCCGCCTCCGCCTGTCACAAATGCGACTTTATTCTCAAAACGCATCTAATCCTCCTCCTGTACACAATTCCTATTCTTTGTTCCTCTGCGTTACACTATTTTACCATAATACCCTTTAATTTTGCAAGGTTTCACCGATTTCCGGCAGAATAATACACCTCTACAATATATTCACCAATTTTAACTTGACAAACTTTTGTAAAACCCACTATTATAGTTAGTGAAGCAAGGTAGGACGCTGAAATTTAGGCATAGTTTCGCGTTTCATCAAGGAAAAAGGAAGTCTCATACATGGAACGTCCCCAAAAACCAATCCGGTGGTGGCCCCTTTTTATTGTCATCACCCTCGCTATCTTAGGTACTATAGCGACATGGGTCTCGGACGCAGGGCATCGCCAAGACAAAATTCTCCTGACATCCATGATCGTCATTGTCACGATCGTTTTGAGTTTACTCTGGCTGTTATTCTTCTCCGAATTGAGATGGCGTGTTAAGCTGATTATCCTCGCTATGATGGGGTTGGGCGTTTTTCTCGGTACAAATCTATACCAATTCAAAGGATTTAATGGCGACCTCGTGCCGGTTTTTGAAAGGCGTTGGCGGGAAAAACAGACCACTTTTCGGATAGTCTCTGGGAACGTCCCCAATCCGCAAATGTCCATAATGGACTATTCACAATTTCTTGGGCCGGATCGAAACGGAGTCGTGACCAATATCAAACTAAATCTTGATTGGGAAACCCATCCCCCTGAACTCGTATGGCGGCAGCCGGTTGGTGCTGGTTGGTCAGGATTCGCAATAGTCGGGAATTCGGCAATCACCCAAGAACAGGAAGGCGACTGGGAAAAAGTCGTGTGTTACGATTTGTACACCGGTGAGATAAAGTGGAGTCACAAAGATCAGGCGAGATACAATACCCCTCCTGCGGGTCTCGGACCACGAGCGACACCAACGATTTCAATGAACAGAGTTTATACTGTTGGTTCAACAGGGATTCTCAACTGCTTGGACTTTGAGACGGGCGAACAACTCTGGAGCACGAATATCTTTGAGGAGCATAAGGCAAAAATGCCGCCTTGGGGTGTAAGTATTTCTCCGCTTGTTTTGGGTGAATTGGTTATTGTCAGTGCTGGCGGCGCGGTTGCCTACCACAGAGAGACGGGTGAAATTGTGTGGACAGGATATAGGGTCCAGAGCGGCTATAGTTCACCATTTCTCACGACCTTGGCCGGTGTTGAGCAAATCGTGCTTTTTAACCAAGGGTTAGTCACCGCACATGACCCGTCGAGCGGTGAACTCTTGTGGAAACAACCGTGGCCCATCGTAGAATGTGTAGCGCAACCCGTGCCGCTTCCAAATGACAAACTGCTTGTCTCAACAGGTTACGGTGTCGGTGCTAAATTATTCCAAATTTCTCGTAACCCTGAAGACGAATTCAACGTATCACCTGAAAAGGAATTCAAAGTATCAATTGTATGGGAAACTATCTCGTTTAAAGCCAAATTCACTAATATCATACATTATAACGGCTACCTGTACGGACTTGATGATGGAATTTTTGCCTGTGTAAATCCCGCTGATGGGACACGCCAATGGAAACGCGGTAGGTATGGACACGGGCAAACTTTATTAATCTCGGATGTCCTGCTCGTGCTGACGGAATCTGGTGAAATCGTACTTGTAGAACCCGATCCAGAAGAGCATATAGAGCATGCCCGATTTGAGGCACTAAAAGGGAGGACATGGAATACTCCAGCAATCGTTGGTTCCTACCTCCTCGTCCGAAATGACCAAGAAGCAGCGTGCTATCAACTACCAGTTATCAGCACGTATACCGATTTCAACATAAAATAGTTCTTACCACCGACAATTCCTCACATTAATAACACAATCCTCATATTGACAAAAGAATGAGAAAGGAAAAGACAGTAGAATGCTCAGAGATATACGAAAATCAGCTTTATTTTTATTCTGTTGTAGCATCACACTACTGTTTCCGGCATTTACGGCGTTAGCAGAAAAATATTGGAACATACCGGGTAAATTTCAAGGTACAATTGATTCCCCTTTGGAAGCCAGTTTTGAACTCTATATCAAACACCGACGGAATCGCCGGATATTGTCATCAACCGACCGGACGAGTTTCGTCGTCTACGATATTTCAAAAAACAAAAAATTAGTGTCGATCAACGAAGATCGGCAGATGATGGCGGCCTCACTCATCAAAAATTTTGTTATGCTCGCCTATTTCCACGAAGTTAGATATGGGCGACAAGCACATACTGCTGTTAATAAGGGGCACCTCAGAGCAATGATTCAGTGGAGTTCCAATCCATCCACCAACTACTTTATTCGGTTACTTGGTGGACCGGCACGCGTAGATAAGATATTACGTGTCAACTATCCCTATTTTAAGCAGACCCGGATTGTCGAACAGATCCCCAGAGGCGGACGCACCTATAGGAATATGACATCCGCGCGCGATCTCAGCACGTTCTTTTTGCACTTATGGCATGGAAGACTTCCTCATTCCGAAAAAATGAAGTGGTATTTCAAACTCAAAAACGGAGATTATATCTTTAAAAAGACCTACATCCCATCATCTGTGACGGTTTACAACAAAACCGGCACCGTCTATGGATTAGTAGGTGATGGTGGTATATTGGTTCTCAAGGATCCACAAGGCAAACCAAGACCTTATGTTTTTATCGGCATGATGGAGGACAGAACCAAGACAAACCTCAGAAATCGGTGGCAGCCCTTCGGCACTTGGAGGGATCGACGCACCTATATCCTGCGGCGTCTCTCGGAACGTGCCTACAAGTACATTTACGAAAATCACTATGGCGGTAGACTCGCCCGCCGTTAATTGTTGTAAGGGAATTTCTATGCGACGCATTGTTGACATCGGCAGACGCATTGAACTCATACCAATTGACCCACACTTCCATGACATCACTATTGGACTCTACCGACAACAAATTACCGATCCAAATCTTGGAAAAGCCTTCCCTGCTTTCTTAGTGCATACCTATAGCCAGATTTCAGGCGCGCCTGAAAGAATTGGAGAAGTTATACAATCAATGCAAATACTCGGAGGGATGCTGAAAACTCCGGAAGATTTGCTCTATTTTCCTTGTAAAGATGTGCACGAAGCGGCGTGTCGTCGCGTCTTCTTAGAAGCCTGTAAACTCGCGTCAAACACCCAAGCCGAAGCACGTCCCTTAAATATACTTGATAAAAAATCGCAACTTACCATCACAGTCGATTCGATCGGATCCGGTATCTATCGGGTTACGGCAAATGGTGAGGGCAGAGGTGCAGCACGGCGAATTTCTGCGATCGCAGGCGGCTTGATGAAATTGGGTGAAATGGAAGGCATCGAAACTGATAATAAAGATACAGTTGGTTTCGCCTGTGGACACTCCCATGACGCACTTATTGGGCTGCTACTGATTCGCGCACCGAACGTTAGAGTTGTCCTCAGAGAAGAAGAGATGGGTGCTGCACGTGGTGTGCTTTCTGCCCCAAGTCAACAAACATAAAGGAAATCGAAGATGCAAATGTCAATGACGAGTCGTGAACGCGTACTCGCCGCGCTCCGCAATGAACAAACCGACCGAACACCCGTCTGTAATCCCACCTCTGTCGCGACTGTTGAACTGATGGATCTGGTTGATGCGCCCTTCCCAGAAGCAAATCGAGAACCGGAACTCATGGCACGACTCGCCGCTACCGGATATACTGAACTCGGATTCGATACCATTATGCCCGTCTTCACGATTATCCAAGAATCAAGTGCCCTTGGTTGTAAGATTCAGTGGGAACAGAAGGACAACTGGCCGACTGTTAGAATGCGGGAACCGATCTGGGAAGACGTTGATGACATCGTTATACCGAACGATTTTTTGACACATCCGGACACGCAGTGTGTACTCGAAGCGATTAAAATCCTGAAAAAAGAATACGGTGATGAAGTCGCCGTTATTGGGAAAACGATGGGACCTTGGTCGCTCGGTTACCACTGCTTCGGTGTTGAACCTTTTTTGCTGCTCTCACTTGACGATCCCGGGAAAACAAAACTCGCACTTGATCGAATGAAGGAAGCGACTGTTCAATTCGGTGTGGCACAAATTGAGGCAGGTGCCGATGCGCTTACGCTTCCAGACCACGCTACCGGCGACCTCGTTAGTGGCGAATACTACCAACGTTATCTACGCGACCTACACATCGAGTTTGTTGAGCGTATCCCTATTCCCTTAATACTTCACATCTGCGGACGCACTGTTGACAGGATGGAATACATCGCTCAAACCGGCATGGCTGCGTTCCATTACGACTCCAAAAATGAACCTCAGGAATCTATAGAGATCGTCCAAGACCGCATTGCTCTCATCGGAAACATCAATAATCCGGAAACGCTATTTTCCAAAGAACCGGAAGACGTTAAAGCAGAGGTCGTAAAAAATCTTGAGGCGGGGGTCCCACTGATCGGACCGGAATGTGCAATCCCCCTTCAGACGACAATCGAAAATCTCCAAGCGATTCCGGAAGCAGTACAAGAATGGCACCGGGCGTAGCAAAATACATGAAAAAAATCGTAGTTTCACTGCTCATCACAAGTTTACTGCTAATAGGTTTGAACGCAGGTTACACACAGGACACAGATTTTGATGCTTTAACAGCATCGGATGTTAATGCCGATGGCATTGTAAATATCCTTGATTTGACACTCATTGCCACACACTTCGGCGAGACACCCACCACAGATCAGATCCCTAATCCAGATGTCAACGCGGACGGAAGTGTCAACATCCTTGACCTGACCCTCGTCGCGAGTTATCTCGGCAAAAAATCGGGAATTCCCTTTGAAGTCACGGATGCAACTTTTGACGACATCGTCTTGGGTTCTGAACTGCCGATTGTCGTAGAATTTAAAGACGATACCTGACCATTTTGCATATTGATGCGACCGGTGGTAGCAGAAGTGGCATTAGAATATCGTGACATCTTCAGTTTTGTCAAGTTGGACGTGAACACCCAAGAGGAAAAGACATTGGAATATCACATCCGTGGAACACCGACCTATATTGTATTCAAAGACGGAGAGATCGCAGGGGGGTTTGGTGGAGCGATGCCTAAGTCCAGATTGGTAGAGCGAATTCTTGGAATCTTAGAGATTGAGGAAACTGAATAAAAATTGATTCATTGCGAACCAAGTTGATAGAAGGAAGAAACGGATGAAAAAATTAATTTGTTTGCTGCTAATATTAAGTTTGGCACTGCTCGTTTCAATGGTGGGTTACGCCCAAGATACGGATCCTGATACCTTGCGGGCAGCTGATGTCAATGCGGACGGTGTGATAAACATCCTCGATTTGACACTCGTTGCTTCTCACTTCGGCGAGATGCCCACGGCAGATCAGAGCCCTAATCCAGATGTCAACGGGGACGGAACTGTCAACATCCTCGATCTGACACTCGTCGCCACCCATTTCGGTGAAACCGTTCCGCCACCTATAGTGTTTGTTAGTACGCCATTGTTTCTTAGCGCGGATCCAGCAGCCAATTCGCAGCTTGACGTGAACGATGCTATCACCGTTACCTTTGATAACACACCAGAGAACGTTACAGTGAGCACAGGGGTCGCTATAGTCGATGGCAAGATCGTGACAATCACAGGTCCTTTCACTGCTGGTCCTCTTGCGTTGACAATTACTTGGTCTGATGGAACTCAAACGCAAACACTCACCTACACTGTCAAGCAACCTGTGGCTTTTGTTAGCGTGCATCCAAGGATTGACTCCGAACTTACTGTGAACGATACTATCACCTTTACTTTTGACAGCCCACCGGATGATGTCACAGTAAATGCGGGTGTTGCTACAATCGACGGTAAAATCGTGACAATCAAAGGTCCCTTTACCCCGGGTCCCCTTAACTTAACAGTCGGTTGGAATGATGGGAGTCTAACATTTACTTACACTGTCGCCGGACCAGATACCGATGCTCCCGATATTAGTAGTGGAACCGTGAGCGATGGTGATAAAGATGTTGACGCTAAAGTGATTAACAGCACTGCAAGGATTGAAATTACATTCAGTGAAGAGGTCAGCGGTAACATCACACTGCAAACCGCAGCAGGCGTTGACATCGGTTGGCTGGGCAAAGTTGAAGGGAATAAAGGGATCCTCGAACTGGTCAAAGGGAAAGAACTTGGCAACGAGATAACATACGTTATTGCGGGGAAAGTCAAAGATGCTGCTGGCAATTCAACTGACATTAGCATTACTTTTACAACTGCAAGCAAAACCTCTGGTATCCCATTTGAAGTCACCGATGCGACATTTGATAGCCTTGTGCTTGCGTCTGAGGTCCCTATCGTACTTGAGTTTATAAAAGACGGGTGACCGTCCTGTAAAAGAATGGCGCCAGTTGTCGCCCAAATTGCTTTAGAGAACCGAAACACGTTTGCTGTTGCGAAACTGAATATTAAGGATGGCAGACAAACGCTCCGAAAATATCGGATTAGACAAACCCCGACCTACATGGTGTTCCAAGATGGGGAACGGGGCGCAACCTTCGCAGGAGTGATACCGAAAGACCAATTCGTTCAGAAGGTCCTTACCGCGATAGATATTGAAGAAAATTAAGGGAGGCGAGGATACAATCCTCGCCAGCGGCGGCGGGGTGTTTTGAAAAGGCGAAGATACTATAGGAAACACCCCAGCAAAACACCCTCGCCAGCGGCGGTGGGGAGTTTTGCTGGGGTGTTTCCCTGTTCCGTGAAGAACTGGTATTACAGACTATTTCGGTGATAAAACCACCACTCCACGAGAAGGAGTAGACATGCAGTGAGTGCAAACCAACGCCATATCTCCTGCGCGATGGGTTGTAAGCCGGCTTCCGCTTCCGTCGAATCTTCTGGTATCGTTGCGCCTGAAGAATGTGGCAGTGCTGACTCTTTAGAATTCAACAGATTGACTGTAAACCGTTCAAGTTCCGTATCATCAGCAAAAAGGGTATAGACTCCAACCTGATCTGTCTGGGTAAATATAGGATTGTCGAGTTCAACCATCGCTTTATCGGGTTTCTGTACGTGAAGCGTGCGTCCCTCGCGTGTCAATCCTACTCTCACCTGTTCTCCCGTTCGGAATGCATGCCGGGTTCTACTTTCTTGAAACAGAAGTGGTTGAAGAGGCGCGATCCCTGCTTCAAACCACGCTAAACACTGATAAACAAACTGTGGAGCATCTGGAATCGTCAAAGCGAAATCAGATATTTTGGGATTGAATGCATCAAACTCAAAAACGAGGAGTCGACTGTTCGATTTCCGACCACTCCATATAAGTGCCCCTTTCTCTGTCTCAACAAGCGCATCTCCCCAGAGTGGCAACTCTCGATGCCAAGATTCTTTCACCAACACCGCTTGCAGCGATATACCAGCCATGAGTGGATGCCCCTCGTCCTCCTTGATAACGCGTGTAGGCGTACTAACCATTTCAACAGCGGCAACATCGTCAAGAATGAAAGACAGGTTACTGCCTGGAGCGATGAAGATTAGATGTGTCTCCGAGTCAACTTCAGAAAAATCATCAAGTGCGTCGCGTCCAGTGGGCGTGCTACCATCAAAGATTATGAGATCTGCATCAACAGTGCCGTGATAATCCACAGGCTCAACCTGCTCCAACTTCACATGACTTCCATACGCTTCCAAAAGATTATGGAGTAAAGAATTTTGATTGTCGCTGATAAGTAAAATATGTAACGGGGGGACAGCGGATAGTATTGCGGAGGCACTGTTATCAAGCGCGAAATCATCTTCAACATCAAGATGTACGCCCATGACTTTCCCCTCTAAACCGCTCGGATCATCTGAAAATAGGATTGACCTGGTCTTGCCGGGGGAGATAGATACCGTTCTATCATCAAGAGCGACATTTTCGACCGCCAATCGAACGTCAAATTCTTTAGATGCCTCTGTGAAGTTTTGAATCCCTACCAACACTTCGTATCGGTTCCCCACGATTTCAGCACTGAACCGAACGATACCGACATTATCCGTTTTCCCGCCCACTCCGATTTTATGGACGGATAACGATATATCCGGTAGGTTTTCAAAGGTGTCGCTGATAAAAACAACCTTGTCTTGTGGCGATTCGGCGTAACGGGTTGCTGCATCGAAGACGGGACGGAGATTTCGAGGGGTATGGGTTGACGTAATGTTTTCTACCGCGCGGTGGAGTTTTGCTGTATCTGTGGTGAACGCTTGTTGGATATAGGTTCCGAGGGCATTTGTGGTCATAAGCATCATGCCACCACTCGCGGAAACCTCTTTAATGTACCTCTGTGCTTCCTGCTTTGCGAGTGTTAGACGAATCTCTCCCATCTCTGTTGATAACATACTCGCGGAATTATCGACGATAAGAATCGCTTTACCGGGCATGAAACCCGGTTTGTGCAACGCTGGTCGCGCTATGCTGCACGTGAGGAGCACTAAAAACAGTACCTGTAAAAGTGGGAGCAGGAGGTTACGGAGTCTTTGGAAAGGGACATTCGCTCTCCGGTCCTCGTCGGTGGAGAGCCAAAGCATAATGCTGGGGACGAGACGGGTATGACGGCGCAATTTCAGGAAGTGAAGTGCCATCACAATAGGAATAACACCCAGTAGATAAAACGCGGCAGGGTTTAGGAATTGCATTATAGTCGTCGGTTATCAGTTATCAGTTAAGAGACATTTGTGATGGTGAAATGATACATGACCGGCACAGACCAACACCCGACAACTGATAACTCTTCCAAAACTTGCTGTTAAGAAGGGTTTTTGCCTTCTTCCCTTTTCCAAAGTGCGTAGCCTGAAACGTAATGGAAGGGTTTTTGCAATGTAATACAAGGAACGGATTTAGTCTAACCCCAGACTAAATCCGGGGTTTCTTCAGGGCTACGTAAAGGAATGTGAAGTCTCCAGCCTACCTTACCGAACCGCCAGGAATATTAAGAATCCTCTTTCTCCTCGAGGCTTTGCATGACCTCCTCAGCATCAAGTCTGCCGACTTCACCATAGTTTTGAAGATTTTCACAGGCCGCCCGGACCTTATCGTGTTCGTCAAGTTCCAAATAGAGGTTTGCCAAATTTTTGTGCATCTCCCGAAACACACCAGGCCAATTCCGCTCGCCTTCTTTGTCTATAATACGGGTCGCATTCTCAAGCGCAGTGTTGACAACTTCGTCTAATGCTGCTTTTTCTTCATCTGAAATACGAAAATCCGCTTCTTGGCGTTTTTGATTATAAGCTTTTAGTTCACCAAGTGCTTTATCGCACTGGTTATATGTTTTTTCGATGCTCAAAGCACCTTCAAAAATTTTTGATAAAAATCCAAATTTCATAGCGTCTCCGGATGTGTGTAGGGCTGAGGCGGAAGTGACTCGCCCTACAACAAATTATCTTAGAAATTGGTTTTCAATTCTCCCCACGTCACCGCCAACTTGCCGCTGGCTTCAACGTCAAGTACCACTGGCACACTCAGTTTCATCGATTCATTGACCTCTTGCTCAGTCAACGCTTTGGCGTATATGACGACCTCATCGATAATCGCATCCTCTACCTTGTGGAGGTTCGGATTTTCACCCGCACCGATGTAAATTGCCGCCTCTTTGAACTTGGGCCATCTAAAATTTTCTGGTTGCGCGCCGATAAATTCACCGTTGACATAGATTTTGCCATCTTTCCCATTGGCAACCATAACATAGTGGTACCACTCTTTTAATTCAAATTGGAAGTTTCCGAGACTCTTGTCAGCGTGATGTCCAGCATCCCAAAACGGGTTGAAACTGGGATTCACCATCGTGCGGAATTCACAACATCCACCAGCAGCGGCTTCAATTGAGATGATGCCATCGTACGAAGCGTGTTGATTAAGGAAAAACCACGCTTCCATCGTGATTTCACCTATCTCCCCGATTGGCACGATGAAATCATTCTGTTCCATTTGGACGACACCACCGTTCAGATGGATGGCTTTCTTGAACGCACCTGCAACAAGCGAACCCTTTCCAACCAATTCGGCGTCATTCCCGTTGCCGGAATCATCGGTGACTTTATTACCGCTTAACTTATCAAAAGAGTAATAGACGAGGATATCATCTTCCTCGATAGCGTGAGAGAGGCTCACAGCAAATACAAAGATCGCTGCAAGTCCCAACAGGATTAGACTTCTACGCATTTTCGTTCCTCCTTAAGCATTTTAACGAGAATTTTAACACAAATCTGGAGTAGCGTCAATGCATTATACAACAGTCTTGGAATTATATCAATCAAAAGTGTAAGGAAGTGAGGGTTAGCAGAAATATCCACAGAATATGTTTCTTCTTCATTGTTGGGACATTAGATACGCCTTAGTTAGTCGTGGACAGGCTGCTTTAGCCTACTCCAAAGTGTTGTTTGTGTCTCCGTACTCGGAGAAACAGCAAGAAACCCCGCTGGCACCCAAGCCGGTCCCCAATCTGTCGCTGGATGAATTGTCAATCTGTGGCGATTGGCTCCGGTCACATCTATGAGATATATGTCATAGTTATTCTGCCACTTAACAAGGTATAGAATTGACTGACCATCTGGAGACCACGCGGGCGAAGTATCTTCTGCCGGATGGTGTGTTAATCGGCGGATGTTTTGCCCGTTGGTATTCATGATGTAGATGTCAGTATTTCCCAAAAGTCCGGTAATAAAAGCAAGTTGTTTTCCATCCGGAGACCAAGTAGGTTGATTTTCCGCTTGTGGTTGGTTTGTTAGGCGTTTCAGTTTGTCACCATTGGCATTCATCACATAGATGTCAACGTTGTTAGCCCGTTTGGAAGCGAAAGCAATTAATTGGCCGTCGGGAGACCAAGACGGAGCATAGTTATCTCCTTCGTCCGTCAGCTGTCGGAGGTTCTCACCATTGCGGTCAATCTTGTAGATGTCGTGGCTTCCTGTCCGACGTGAGACAAAGATAATTGATTGGCTGTCTGGTGCCCAAGTGGGTTCGTCATCAGATTGTGGGTGATTTGTTAGTCGGTGAGATACCTTTGTCTTGAGATTCATCACATAAATTTCTCTGTTTCCATCCCGTTTGGAAACATAAGCCATCCACTGTCCGTTCGATGACAAGGCTGGAGCAAAGTCGTCAGACGGATGATTGGTTAGGTTCTGAAGATTTTCTCCATTTATATCCATGATGTAAATTTCGTGATTCCCATCTCGCTGAGAAGCGAAGGCGATATGTGTAGCATCAGATGCGGATATACAAGGGTTTATCACAAGCAGAAAATACACGAATATTGTTGTCGTTCCCAGCATGGTATAGATACGTTTATGTTCCATTTTTATACCCTCCACATATACCAGTCAGATACAACTATAGTGAATTATGAAAATATGTAGCCATTTTCCCGGGGAGACTCCGTTGTGGTTGCCTGCAGCAAAAAGGTAGACAAGGCGGTGGCAAGAAAAAATAGATACCAGTCATAATCTTTCCTCCGCGCCAGCCGTATAGCTTCCAGTTTAGATAAGCGGAGCAAATATTAGGTCGTTTTCAAACGAACAGTTGCCCCTAAATACTCAAAAACTATACCTTATAACTTAGCATTAGCAAATACCGTGCCAGCTGATGAAGATTAAAAAATTAATTCGGTAATGTATTGGTGAAGTCCCGTGCAGTTGGAATGCAGGTCGCATTTGGGCGTGTACGCCGCAAAACTGAACGTACTGGGTCTGGCGGGAATTGTTGAATTCAATCTCGGCGCGAAGATTTTTAAGGCGGGTACTTCCAGAGTCTTTGAGAACTTTTGAATCACTTGGGCATTGCGGGGAGGCGAGGATACTGAGCAGAAATCCGTAGAGATACCTAAGTAAAATATCCTCGCTAGCGGCGGTGAGAGTTTCTTTTATTATAAGACTAAACTTTGGACAAAGTGACTAAAGTTTGGACAGTTTTACAGAGCCATTTAGTTTTAGCTAAATTATTGGATTTCATAGATGAAGGTGTAACATCTCGAAATTCAAGTGCTTTACCCGCGAATCGCAGCGAGGGTCAAACAGCCCCATCCTACAATGAATGCCAACCCACCGATTGGGGTAATCGCACCAAGCCACCGAATGCCCGTGAAACTGAGGATGTAGAGACTCCCTGAAAAAATTAGGATGCCAGCGAAAAAACACCATCCCGATGTTGCCGTGAGCTGATTCTGCCATTGTGAGACTGCCCACGCCGCAGCGATCAGCCCCAAACTATGGTACATCTGATACCGCACGGCTATCTCAAACGTCTCAAGCATTTCTGGCGAGAGTTTTGACCGAAGCGCATGTGCGCCAAACGCCCCGAAAACAACTCCCAATAGGCTCAAACCTGAACCGAGTGCAAAGAAAAGATTCTGCATGGATGCCTCCTTTGAAAAATTAGGTTATTTTACCACAGAAGCCCGCGATAGGCAAACACACAGAAAATTTCGCCTTGCGAGTCGAAGCATGAAGTGCTACAATAATATCATGACATTTCTTGAAGCGATTCTCCTCGGTATCTTACAGGGCTTAACGGAATTCCTACCCGTCAGCAGTTCAGGACATCTCGTCTTAGCACAGCAGTTTTTAGGACTCAAGGAACCTCTCGTCTTTTTCGACGTAATGCTTCACGTTGGAACGTTAGCCGCCGTGCTTGTCGCATATCGTGATGCAATCAAGAGACTGGCGGTAGGTGGACTTTCTACACTCGGAGATAGGCAATTTTGGCGACAACCGAGGGCAACACTCAATACCTCCGCTGAACTGAAGTTTATAGGGTTGATACTGCTCGGCTCTATTCCGACGGGTATCATCGCAGTGCTGTTCAAAACAGAGTTAGAATCCTTTTTCGATGAAGTTCGCCTCGTGAGCATGATGCTAATTCTCACCGGTGTTATCCTTCAATTACCCAGGCTTCGCAGAGAGAAGGCAGATACCCCAGTCGGACAATTGAAAACATGGCACGCGCCGCTCATCGGCATCGCACAAGGATGCGCGATTACACCCGGTATCTCCCGCTCCGGATCGACAATCTCGCTGGCACTCTTCTTGGGAATCCCAGGAAAAATAGCTGCGGAATATTCCTTTCTACTCTCAATTCCTGCCATACTCGGTGCGGTTGTGCTTAAAATCCGAGATGTTGGAGATACCAGTGTCCCGCTTCATATCATGGGGACCGGGATGCTTGCTTCGTTTATCGTCGGTTACATCGCTTTGCGATTTCTATTAGTCATGCTTAACCGAGGTAAATTCTCGGTGTTCTCTTACTACTGCGTGGCTTTAGGACTCACTTCGCTTTTAATTGCTTTAATCCAGTAAGTCGCGACGCATCCAAGCACTTTTCTGTTGTAGTGCTGCATTTCTGGGACCATACCGATACTCTTTAAGATGTCGCACATTTTTTTGTCGTTCTGCAGCGTGTTCCGAATCCATTTTTTCCCAGTGCATCTATAAATCAGACTGGCGAGATACATCTGCAACGGTTTCAATCTAAAGCGTTTGAGATAGCGAAGCGGAAATCCTAAGCCGTGTCCAGAGATAGCAAGCGTCCCACCGGGTTTCAAAACCCGCGCGAGTTCAGTCAAAGCGACTCTGTCATCGGGTACATGTGGCATGACGAGGAAGCAGGTTACGAGATCAAAAGACGCATCTGCAAAGGGGAGCGTCGGGAGTGCGGCACGTAGCAAAGCGGGGGTCATAGCGGACTTTTCAATCAACTTTTTAATTTCAGAGCGTCCAACCCTCAAAAAGATCGTATCTACATCAACGCCAACAAGAAGTTCTGGAATATCAGTAGAGAGGGCGACAAGCAGATTCCCCGGTCCACATCCAACGTCCAATACCCTTTTGCCATTAGCATTGATACTCAAAGCATCAAGCTGCTTTCGTGTGATGCCGTGTTCTAATTCGCGGTAGGCGTTCAGGATGTAGGAACGGTGCCATTTTGTCAATCTATTTTCCCCAGAATAAAGCATTCACCCATCTGCCAAGTCTTTGTGGGATTGTTGTGAGTTCGGCGCGGAAAAGCGTCAGTCCAGCCTCATCGGTGATTGGAATAGCCTTCAGTTGATACGGTGGTGTATCCAACATGTTCCACCCTATATCTGTTGTGCGCGCCGAGCGGAAACCGCTTGCCTTCACAATCTCAATCTCGCGCTCGGTATAATCGCCGTTTGGGTAACTGAAATGGAAACATTTGATTCCCAAAAGTCTCTCTAAATCCGCTTTACTTTCCAGAATCTCGTGGTTACATTCTGTCTCTGTGCATCGGGGCAGGATCGGATGGAACCGTGTATGGGGTTGAAAATCAACGCTTTCCAGCATTTCGTTCATTTCTGTCATATTGAGTGCTTGTCTGTTTGGATACACCTTTTTAGGTTCAAAGTCAGCGATATTTTTCAGGGACGCTAACCGTTCCACATTTGACAGTTTTTTTAATCTTTCCTTTTCCGCCTTGGATTGTCCCTCTATCTTAAACCAGAAATGCCGGTGTGTATCAATAATTTGGGTACACACATAGAGCGTCGGACGAACATGATATTGTTTGAAAAGCGGCAAAAGTTCGATATTGCCAGCGTGCCCATCGTCCATCGTAACCACAACACTTTTTGGGGGAATCTGCGATGTGTCCTTTCGGTGGATAGCCGCCACAAGGGTGTCCAATGAGATGACCGTGTAGTGGCGTGAGAGGTAGGCGATATGTTTGGCGAAAACCGTCGGTTTCGGATTGTGATACAGGAGGATAGCAACTCGATGTCGACAAATCCACTCTCGGATAAGAAATGGCATGCCCGATAGACAGACAAAAATTGCTATCATATTTTTAAGGAAATTCCGCATCTATGAACTCATTCTCAGTCGTTGCTACAAAAACCTTGATAAATCTCTTCCAACTTCCGAAGGGACTCTGTGTTGTTGAACTTCTCCTGAATCGTTGCGCGGGCGTTTCTACCCAACGCACTTGCAAAGTCAGAATCAGTCAACATCCGATATAGTGCTGTTGCTAACGCTTCTGGGTTTTGTGGTGGAACCCGGACACCATTTTTCTCAGCCTCAATCAAATCTACAATGCCACCCACATCCGAAGCAAGGCAGGGCATTCCAATTCCCATCGCCTCAATCAGTGCATTTGGTGAACTCTCGTGGAGTGAGGGAAGCACAAAAACATCTGCAGTCAAAAGCACAGAAAAGACATCCTCGCAGAAACCGGGAAACGTTATCTGTTCTGAGAGTCCGTATTCTGCTACGAGTGCACGGAGTTCCGCTTCCAGCTCGCCTTCACCGAGAAATGTGCATCGCCACGCGACATCCTTTTGGTTCAGTAAATTCAACGCCTCAATCAGATAGCGATGCCCTTTTTCAGGTGCGAAGCGTCCTACACTGACGATTAACTTTTCTTGGGTATCGTCTCCGCGTTGCTGAGACCATTCCTCGGTCGGTAATTCCAATAGGTTTGGAATGCTAACAACCTTTTTGTCTGGATACTGTTCGTGGAGATACCGTTGAATTTGCGCTGAATTCGTCAATAGAGTGTCGGCAGTGTTGTAAATAAGTTTTTCTGTGAGCCAGATCCGAAACTTTCCGTATCTCGCGTGGTAGTCGCCGCGTTGTGAGGCAATGAATGGAATCTTCCGCCACAGTCCAAGTTTACGGGAAAGTCCACAAAGGAAATTGGAATACCATAACCAACTATGTACGATGTTCGGTTTAACCGCATTGACAATACCGGCGAGCGCGAAAGCTTTTTCCAATAACTTCATGCGCCTACCTTCGTTTCCAAATGTGGCGACATCCTTTACACAGTGGACCTCTGCGAGTTCCGCTACGCGTTCGCCTTCGGCACGGCTCAGCACAACATAAGCCTCATATTGCTCCGGTGGCAACCGATCTAATGTCTTGAGCAGCTGCGACTCGGCACCATCCTTTGTCATAGAATCAATGACGTAGAGAATTCGCAATTTTTTAATTTTCCTTGCGGTAAAAATTCTCTGATTAATGCGTTGGGTTTCACTCGGTTTTGGGTGATTTCAGGTTTCTCTGATCTCTGAAAACACTGTACCGTGTGCGATTTTTAGTAGATCTCCGTTCAACCCAACCTACAAGACTTACTGCCGACAGCTGCTCCCTACCAATACGTGTAGAGTAGAACTTCTCCGATGATGAGTTGCGCGACGAGTATACCTATGACCCAATAGAAATCTGATATTGGACGCGCCGTGAGATGTTTCGCGACAGGGATAACGAAGAACGGCACCATGAAAATCCATATCCGCTCAACTTCCATTGTAAATAGCGTCGAAAATGTGAAAAAGAGGAGGGTGATTAAGAAACCGATGATGAACGTGTCTAATTTTTCATGACGAAATATCCAAGCGAGACGCGATTCATCACTCGCCTGTTCAGCTGACGTGCTGTCCCGTTTCCACTGTTTCAGCGAAGATACAATCTCCCGGAGCCAGACCAGTGTTATCGGAAATCCGACACCGATCAGGAAGGCAAATAGGTTGGCAAAACTCAGATGGAAATAACGGCTGATGCTTTCATACCCCGTCCCCATGCCTGATTCATCCTTTTTGATAGCCGCCCAGAGTGCCTCAATCGGACGGAATCCGGTCAAGACAAAAAGCAATAGGTAAAATCCGATAAATCCTGAAGCCGCGAACAGCAAAACCTTCAGATACTGCCGGAACTGCTTCCGCTCCAATAAGGCAACAACACACAAAAATACACCGACAACAACCGTTGAATACGTCATGAACATTCCGAGTGCAAGCGAAAGCCCTGTTAGCAAACTATAAGGCCGGAATTCATGCCACTTCTGGTCGGGTATGGTTTCGCGTTCCTGCGCTTTATAAAAGAGGTAGATGCTTAAAATTGGGAAAACGCTGAAGGGACCGTCCATTGACGTACCGGTGAACATCACGAAGTTGGGGGTGACGAGGAATAGGAGAAGGGCATATCGGCCGACCTTTTCGCCGTAGAGGTACGCGCCGAGACGATAGATCGGTATCACTGTGAGCGCGGTGAAGATAATTGAGACTAACGATGCCGATACGAGATTGTAACCGAAGAGTCCACTGACATGCCATAAGAAAAGCACACCCCCCGGCGGATGGGTGCGCGTGTGTCCTGAAAGTGTATCAAACAGTTCCGGTTTGCTATAATCCTTGAGAAACCTGCGGATGCCGAGTTCGTCAACGCGCGGCACATCGCCATAATACTCCAACGATGTACGTGTATACGGTTCCAAAAGCGTTAAGATCCGTGTCTTCTCACCATCGCGTTCAATCTCTCGGTATCCATCAATTTGGGCAACGCTAATATGAATCGCGAGGAAGCAAGCGAACGCTATCCAGATTAAGCGTCGCTCAGACGTATCCGAAAGCAGGTATCTATGGCAGAGATAGAGAAAACCGATACACACCACAAGGGCAGGCAATATCCACAAACTCAAGTCGAAACTCGGTTGGGCATAAAGAGGGACAATGTGCCTGTTGAACCCCACCGCACCGAGGTCGAGACCTGTTTCGCGCATAATGTAAAATAGGAATATGTGGTAGGCACAGAAAAATAGCGCGAGTAATCCAATCTGGACGGGAATTAACCGAATCGCTGTTTGGATACGCTGTTGTAAGTGTTTCATTTTTTCTTATACGGCTTTATCGGTTTGCACTGCCCCCAACTGCTGCGCTGCTTCTAACAACGCATTCGCCAAAAATTCCGGGTTCACTTCGTCTTTTCCTCGGAAGGTACGCACGCGTTCACCACGAACTTTTAGAACGGCAAGTTCCTTACCGCCCAAATGGATGCCTACTTCAGCGTTCCGTGTCTCACCAGGTCCGTTGACTTCACATCCCATCACTGCCACTGGGATATTAATACCGTGTTTCTCTAAAAGTTCCTCAGCGACAGCGACGATATTCTCATAACCTGCGTTAGGGTCGCCGCGTCCACAGAACGGGCAAGAAACAACGTCGAGCATGTCTTCTGCCATACCGAGTGCGCGGAGGAGTTCTTTGGCAGTCAAGACCTCTTCAACCGGATCGCCGGTAATCGAGATGCGGATGGTGTCGCCAATCCCTTCCATCAAGAGCGTGCCGATGCCGAGCGTCGATTTGACATGCGCCCGTCGAGGCGTACCGGCTTCCGTCACGCCAAGATGCAACGGATATAGGACTTTCGCTGACAACTGACGGTTTGCTTCTATCATCCGAAGCGGATCACTCGACTTGACGGAGATCGCGATGTCTCTGAAATCGTGCTCTTCACAGATATTGACATGCCGCATCGCGCTTTCCACCAAAGCCTCCGCTGTTGGGGAGGGATATTTCTCTAACAAATCCTTCTCAAGCGATCCCTCGTTAACGCCGATACGGATCGGGATATTCGCTGCTTTCGCTGCAGATAGCACCTCCGCAATCCGTTTCTCACTACCGATGTTGCCCGGATTGATGCGAACCTTGGCTACACCTGCATCCACCGCCGCGAGTGCGTACCGGTAGTTGAAGTGGATATCCGACACTATCGGGACTGGAGAGCGTTTCACAAGCGGACCGAGTGCCTTTGCGTCCGGTTCTGCAGGGACAGCGACACGGACGATCTGTGCGCCTGCCTCTGCGCATCGCTCTACCTGTGCCAGCGTGGCATCAACGTCGTGTGTCAGCGTGGTTGTCATCGTCTGGATAGAGATGGGGCTGCCACCACCGATCGGGATGTTCCCTACCATGATTTTTCGTGTAGGGCGTTTGTTGCTGAGTTGTATGAGTTCTTTCATATTTTTTCTGGTTATTAGTTATCGGTTGTTAGTTGTCGGTTAAGAGGTGCTTTTGTAATCCATCCAAATTTTGCTCACACGCAGAAACCAAATTTGTCTTGCTTTAGATTCTTGGCGTACTCCAAGAATGGGTGAATTGTTACATAGAAATCTCTTAACTGATAGCCGATAACTGACCCCTGACGACTTTTAAAGCCGTGATAAATTTTTCGTTTTCCTGCTGTGTCCCGATCGTCACACGCACCGCATCTGAATAGCCGTAGCCCGCTATCGGACGGACGATAACGCCCTTTCTCAGAAGCGCGTCGGCGACATCTGCGCCCGATTGATCGACGTGTAACATGATGAAATTGCCCTCAGTCTCGCGATACCGAAGTCTAAGCTCATCAAAAGCATTGTAAAGGAAGGTTTTACCGATGTTGTTGTGTTCTTGGCTCCTCACGACGTGATCGGTATCCTTCAGTGCTGCGCGTGCCGCTGCTTGCCCTATCAAACTGCAATTGAAGGGTTGGCGAACGCGATTCAATGTCTCAATCAGCGTAGGTGGCGCGATCCCGTATCCGACGCGCAATCCAGCAAGCCCATAGATTTTAGAGAACGTCCGAGTGATGACAAAGTTCCGTCCGTCCAGTACATAAGGGAGCGTCTGTGGATAGTCGGAACGTGAAACATACTCATAATAGGCTTCGTCAAAAACAACCAGCACATCGTTGGGCACCTGCTCCATAAACGCCGCTGTCTCATCTGCTGTGACCATCGTACCTGTAGGGTTATTCGGATTCGCGACAAAGATCACCTTCGTCTTATCGGTAATTGCCGCTGCCATGGCGGCGAGGTCATGTGTATCCTTCTGCATTGGTACGACGACTGCTGTCGCGCTGCAGAGTTTCGTTACAAGACTGTAGACGACGAACGCGCCCGCCGCATAGATTACCTCATCCTCAGGTGCAACATAAGCCTCAGCGATTAATTGCAGCACGTCATTCGATCCGTTCCCCAGAGTCAGGTGATCCTCAGAGATGCCGATATGTTGTGCGAGATCCTCTTTAAGGTAGTAAGCGTTACCATCGGGATAGAGATGCACCTGCGTGGCACTCTCGACAATCGCTTGCGTCGCCAATGGCGAGGGACCCAGCGGATTTTCGTTAGATGCCAGTTTGATAATATCGGTAATACCGAACTCGCGTTGGACCTCTTCGATCGGTTTCCCACCCTGATAGGGTTGAATCGTGTCAATGCTGGGTTTCGGTTTTAGCATAGCGTTTTGTTTCTCAATTCACTCGTCTCTCTTATTGCGAACGCATTCGCTGAACGCGTTCAAATACACTTCTATTATAACACACTCTCTCCTTTTTCAAAAAGGAATTTTTCACCGAAATGTCCGTACGCATAAACCACTCATAATTGACTTTCACGCGGAAATCTGATATAATACCTTTCACCTGAAACAATAGGAGAAAAACATGAGACGATTTGGAACGCAAGGTCCCGTCAACCCCCAAGATAACTACGTTGTTGCACGGAATGAGGAACTCACCGATTTCATCGATCGCGTTAAACAGGGACGATATATCGTGCTGTTCGCACCCAGACAGACCGGTAAAAAGACGTTTTTCCAAGATGCTCTCAAAGTACTTGCAGCCGAAGGGACAGACTATTTCCCAATACAACTTAATTTTGAAGAGTACGAATACATAACACCCATAGAGTTCTATCAATCACTTTGTAGAGAAATCTGTAGGGAAATCCAGAAGGTCTTCCGCGTCCGTGGCGATCAGATATCTTCGGAACTCGACAATTTTTTGGTGAACGCGCAGATGACAAATCATCTCTCAATGCGTGAATTTTTTGAACACTTCACCCGCTTCGCGGAGCATCAACGGGTCGTTCTCATTGTTGACGAATTTGACGGCATTCCACGAGATGCGCTCAACGGATTCCTCCGTTCGCTTCGCCGGATATACCTCACTGGACGCGAAGGACGCGCACCCTATAGCGTAGGTATTGTCGGGGTTAAAAATATCACACAACTCAACTACGATCGTTCGATCTCGCCGTTCAATATACAAGACGAATTCACGCTGCCAAACTTCAGTATAGAACAGGTACATGAACTCCTTACCCAGTACACCGATGAAGTCGGACAGCAATTCGCGCCGAAAGTCGTTGAGAAGGTTCATAAACAGACAGCAGGACAACCCTTTCTCGTCAATAGGTTTGCACAGATTCTCACAGAGGAATTAGGTATCCCAAAAACTGAGACGATTCAGATGTCTCACTTTTCACAAGCACACGAACAACTCTTGTCGGAGAGAAACACCAACATTTCACACCTTATTACAAATGTTCTCAGAGATCCACGTTTTGAAAAGATGCTTATGCGTATCGCCTTTTATCAAGAAAGCAGACGCTTCAATTTCGACGATGACATTATCAGTGAGTTAGCAACTTACGGTATCATTGGAGCAGATAAAGGCGGAATGTGTCAGATTCTCAACCCAATCTATTTACATCGGGTTTTGCAAGCATTCCAACCACTGATAAATGGACTTGAGGACGAATACTTCTCCCAAGACGGTCCCGTTGACTTTTCGGAATATATGACAGCCACCGGACAACTTCAGATGCGCACCCTCATGGAAAACTTCAAAGATTTCATCGCACGCGCCGGATTCAGAATACTCCAAGTCCCGGATACACCACAAGAATTCGTAGGGCAATATCTCCTGTTTGCCTATCTCGATGAATTTGTGAAAATCGTTGGTGCGGCTATGTACTTAGAAGTTCCAACCGGTAGAGGCAGAGCCGATCTCGTCATTTCTCACAGTGGACAGACATACGTTGTTGAAACGAAGGTGTGGCGTAGTGAACGAAGCTATCAGGCAGGCAAGCAACAACTCGCAGCATACCTTAAATTGGAAAACGCAACGGAAGGCTACTATATGGTGTTTGATTATCGCGAAACCCCAGAGCCGCGTGCGGAAACAGATACAGTTGATGATTGCACAATTCACAGTTATGTCATTCCAGTCCTCCAAGCTGCTATAAACATATCGTCCCTACGGGACTGAAGAGGATTTTGGCATATATACGGTTTATGCCTAAGATCCGGTGCGGTTAGGAAACCGCACCTACCGGGCTTGGTAGTGAGGATTCAATCAAAAAACGGAGAATTGAATGCCTCTGGTCCAAAATATCTGATCGCTTGACAAAAAAATGGATTTCGCTAAAATAGTGCAGGATTGTAATTCTCACTATACCATTTGCGCATGCTTAGCATACGAAAGGAAAACTCATGACACAAACACCACCAGAATCGGCAGTTGTTCTCTTTGACGGCACAGACCTCAGCAACTGGACAAGCCTCGATGGCAGCGAACCGGGTTGGGAAGTCGAAGACGACGCAATGCTCGTCATCCCACGTACCGGCGACATAATAAGCAAAGAAACCTTTACGGATCACTTCGTCCATATCGAATTTAGGTGTCCCGATATGCCTGAAGCCTCCGGACAGGCAAAAGGCAACAGCGGCGTATTCCTCCAAGGTAGATATGAAGTTCAGGTTTTGGATTCCTACGGTATCGATGTCCCCGGCATGGGCGACTGCGGCGCAATTTACAACCAGTTCGCACCGCTCGTCAACGCTTGTAAACCACCCCTCGAATGGCAGTCTTACGATATTACCTTCCGCGCACCGCGTTTCAACGACGCAGGTGAGATGTCTGAAGGACCCCGCATCACTGTGATTCAGAACGGTTTGGTCATCATCAATAACGCGCAGCTCGCTAGTACAACAGGCGGTAGCGTGGGTGAGGCTGCCGAGCCAGGACCACTCCGTTTGCAAGATCACGGCAACGATGTCAGGTATCGGAACGTCTGGGCAGTTGCACTTCCACTTGAAGGCTCGGATCAGTATTAGAGGAATAGTGGTCAGTTGTCAGGACTCAGTTGTCAGTTAAGAGGTTTTGAGAGTATCCCAACTCTCTTTCTCTCACTGCGAGGCAAACAGAACGGTTTTTCGCAGAAAAACCGTTCTGATAACTGATAACTGAAAGATTTTTCGCAGAAAAATCGTACTGAAAACTGATAACTCACAGAGAGGAATTTTATGGAAACCAATCAAGATCTACCTACAATTCCGAGACGACGATTGGGAAGGACGGAATTGAGTATCCCTGTGGTTCCGTTCGGTACGCAGGGGTTCGGAAATAACTTTGGCTTCGTTTCTGATGAAGAGGCTGTCGCACTCATCAAACACTCGGTGTCGATCGGTGTGAACCATTTTGATTGTGCGCGCTGTTATGGGGATTCCATGCGGAAACTCGGTCTGGCGATGAAGGAGATTCCGCGTGAGGATGTCATCATTACCGGACGGCTCTGTTGCCACTCCGCAGCAGAGTGGGGTGGCTACGGACAGGGTAGACCCGATTACTCCGCCGACCGCGCAATCGCTGACCTTGAAGACCAACTCCAACTTCTCAACGTAGACTACTTCGACGGCATGCTCATCCACGACCCCGGCGAGATCGATCCGACACTTGAAAAGGGTGGTACACTTGACGGCTTGCTCCAGTGTAAAGCGCGTGGACTCGTGAATCACGTCGGATATGGCATGCGTCAGCACGATTTCCACCTCAAGGCGATGGCAACGGGTGATGTAGACCTCATCTTGTGCTTCAACGATTACAACCTCGTCCGGCAGACCGCCGCTGATGAGCTCCTCCCTGCCGCTGCTGAAGCGGACATCGGGGTTATGAACGGTTGGTCGATCCTACGCGGTATCCTCACAGGTGTCGATATCGATGCTGAGATTGAACGTGGACGCTGGAAAAAGGAAGGTGATGTTGCTGCAGCATACCCAATTTGGGAATGGTGCGTTGAAGAGGGCATAAGTTTGCTTCAACTTGCACTCCAGTTCTGTCTGAAAGAAGAGCGGATTCAAGGTAATAACATCGGGAGTCTCAATGTTGAGCAGCTTGAGGCAAATGTCCGTGCCGCCAGTACACCTTTACCCGATGAGGTATGGGAGAAATATGAGGCGCGGTTTGGATAATTAGTTGTCAGTTATCAGGAGTTGTGCGATTGACACACGAAAACTTTTGCGCACAGAGTGTTGATAGAAACCAATATGTCTGAAGCAGGATTTGCAGGATTCAAGGATTCTCAGGATTAGAGAGACGCTGTGGTTGACGCTTGTCGTTTACAGAATTACTGAACTTTTTTTAATTCATGAAATCCCCTTAACCGATTGCTGATGGAAACCGACTGCTGACTGCCGACTGCTATTCATCAACTCATCCAAAAACTTATGCGTCACACGCGGGAGCGGATAATCCCGTAGTGCTATAACCTCAATCCACTTCGCGTCTCGCGGTCCATTCAGAACGACCTCACCTGCTTGGTAGTCGCATTCAAAGACATCTACGACGACCTTGAAATGGGTGTAGGCGTGCCTGACACGGGTGAGATACCGCACGTTGATGACAGAGAGGTTGACGACATCGGCAATATGACGAATGCAAGCGGTTTCGGCGGTTTCACTATCGGCGAGCTGTCCACCCGGAAACTCCCAAAGTCCACCGAGCAGACCGTCCAGCTGCCGTTGCGTGATTAAAACCTCACCTGTCCTATAGATAACCCCAACAGCGATGTGATGTTCGGGAACCGGTTTCGTCTCCCGTCGCTTCGGAAATTCGGCTTGATACCCAGTGTGGAACGCCTCGCAAAAGGAATTCACGGGACAGACAAGACAGACTGGCGATTGTGGACGACACATCGTTGCCCCCAACTCCATCACCGCCTGATTGAAAACCCCCGGTACGTTCCGATCCAAAAGTGCGTCCGCTTTCGCCTGAAACAACTTCGCTGACTTCGCGTCGTTGATCGGTGCGTCCATCAGAAACAGGCGCGCCAGCACGCGTTTGATGTTCCCGTCTACAGCGGCATACGGTGCACCAAAAGCGATGCTCTGCACCGCTGCTGCACTATAATCCCCGACACCGGGCAACTTCCGAAAGGTTGCATAGTCCTGTGGCACCTTCCCATCCAGTTCGTTGACAATAACCTGTGCCGCCTTGTGGAGATTCCGTGCCCTCGCATAATACCCTAAGCCTTCCCATACCTTCAGCACATCTTGTAGCGGTGCGACCGCCAAACGCTGCACATCTGGAAAACGTTCGATGAATGTTTCATAGTATCCCACAACCTTTTTGACCTGCGTCTGTTGGAGCATCACCTCGGAGACCCAAATCCGGTAGGGATCGTCCGTGTTCCGCCACGGCATGTCGCGCTGGTATTTCTTGAACCACGCGACCAATGCATCTCGGAAATCTTGGTAGTGTTCGGGTAAGGGTTTTTTGTGCATATTTATTCGTCTGAATTGTTGCTTGTCTGAAGCGGGATTTACAGGATTTTTAGATTTGCAGGATTATTGGCGCTGGCTGATGGTTGATGGTTAATTCGTCTGAATCGCGGATTGTCGCGGATTACGCGGATTTTGGGTATCCTTACTTTTGGCATCTTCGTCTGAAGCAGGATTTACAGGATTCAAAGATTTTCAGGATTAGAATGTCTGTGTCTTTTACACATCTGGTAAAAAATGAACTCATCTTAGAGGTTTGCACCAATTCATCTTTCTGACAACTGACAACTGATAACTGGCAACTGGCAACTGGCAACTGGTAATTGATAACTGACAACTATTCCACATCCATGGCAATCCGGAAGCCGACGCTATGAATCGCCTGTATCGGTTCATACGCTGCACGGTTGGCGCAGCGTGCGGCGAACTCACCGCGTGCGATCCATGAACCGCCACGAATCACTTTCCGCCGTCCTTCACTTGCACCCAACGGATTCTCCGCTGGCGAGTATTTATATGTCTCCATGTGAAACCAGTCGGAACACCAATCGTAGGCGTTGCCTGCCATATCGTAGCATCCGTAAGGACTCACACCGGACGGATAACTCCCGACAGGTATCAGCTGCTTGTTTCCTGATTCCGATGTGTTTGCCCTACTTGCATCCCATATATCTCCCCAGGGATACTCGCGGGCATCGGTACCGCGTGCTGCTTTCTCCCACTCAGCCTCCGTCGGTAAGCGATATTCGGCGTTTTCAAGTGAACCGAGCCACTCCAAAAAATATGTCGCATCCTGCCAACTCACACCGACGACTGGGAAATCGGGCGCGTTGAGATGTGCTTCTGTCCAGAACAGCGGTTGTGGATGTCCCGTCGCCTCTACAAATCGGGCGTATTGCGCGTTCGTGACCTGATACGTGCCGATGGCGTAAGCATCGAGTTGGACACTGCGTTGCGGTTCTTCTGGATCGGTCTTCCGCATGCCGGTCGGAATCGTTCCCATCGTGAACTCACCAGCGGGGATATGGATTAGTGGGTAATCAAGCGTTTCGATGTGCATGTAGGCGCGTTCGTCCTCCGATACAGCGTTACAATAACAGTGTTAGTATAGCACATCACTACCCTTCGTTTCAATTCCTTCTGTAGGTGCGATACGCATTGACGACTGAATACTTATGATTGGAAACTGAACACTTCTGAACAACTAACAAAATACCTTTGATTTTTTCCGAACCTATGATATACTTTGAAATATGCTTTGTGTGCCATATATTGACGATAAAACAAGAATACACGATGAACTCCGTTCAGCGTATGATCTGAGAAACTTGCGAGTGCGGAAGTTCGGTCCTGCGCGTAAGCAGTTCGGTAACTTCGTCAAGTTAGAACCTGATGTCGCCGCAGTATTTCCAGACGATGTTACTGTTAACAAGGCACTGCGATGCCTGATCCAAGACTCCAAAGAAAACAGAAATACGCATTCTTATCGCTTACCAATGAAGACTTTAGACTCAGTGTCCAAGCATCTTGATAATTCTATTGTCAAGTTAGAACCTGATGTTGCTGAGGCGTTTCCAGATGCTGCTTCTGTGAATGAGGCACTACGATTCTTGATTCAAGTCGCCAAAGAAAATAGTGCGGCACCATCTTGCATAAACGAAGGCACTTAACATCTGATATCAACTCGAATCATTCCTCAAGACGAAAGAACATGAATATGACGCGAGAAGACATTATCAAGAAATTCCAGAAATTGAATCCATGGAAACGAGGTGAAGAAAGGGCAGTACACAAGCCGCTTCTTGTATTGTATGCGATGGGGAAATTGTTGGGCGGTGAAGATTGTACAGGTAGATTCACATCATACGTAGATATAGAAACACATCTCCCAGACTTACTACGGGAATTTGGACCGTGGCGTGAGAAATATAATCCAGCAGACCCGTTTTGGCGTTTGCAAAATGACGAAGTTTGGGAGGTTACTAATGCCGATAAAATCTATGTTCACCAAGGTAATGCCTCTATAACGGATCTGAGGGAATATGAAACATCTGGTGGTTTTCCAGAAGAAATCGCCGATCAGCTTCAAAATGATTTCGGTTTAACTTTTGAAATAATAGGTCGCTTATTAGCCTCGCATTTTCCGGTCACATATCATGAAGACATTTTACAAGCCGTTGGAATTGAATTATCCTTCAGGATACCTAATCAACCGCGTGACCCCAAGTTCCGACAGAATATTCTGGAAGCCTATAACTACAGATGTGCGATTTGTGGTTTTAACGTGAAATTACGCGATCGTCCCGTAGCATTGGAAGCAGCACATATCAAATGGCGTATGGCAGAAGGTCCTGATAAAGAAGGAAACGGCCTTGCTTTGTGTTCACTACACCATAAACTCTTTGATCGAGGTGCTTTTACATTGTCTAACCAATTGGAAGTACGCGTCTCGGAGCATGTTGATAAAACATCAGTAGGTTTTGAGGAATGGTTAAAGCAATTCGATGGTCGAGAAATTAACTTTTCACCACGGGAACAAATTTATTATCCTAACGAAGATTTTACAGAATGGCACCTAAAAGAGGTGTTTAAAGGGAATTATAACGAATCATCATGGTAACGTTTCAATCCGGATTAATCCTGTATAATTAACATAAATACAACAGGAACCAATGAAGACCAACTTTTACCATTACAAAATAGCAAGGGAGACGTAAGCAGAAAAATCCTACTAGATCACAATCCGTCTGGTGGGTTTCACGAATGCATTACTGAACAACTTCAAAGCGATGATACATTGTCCCGCGAAATAATCCACTATGTCCTAGATAAATACTTTCCTGTAAGATGGCATAGGGCATTTTGCAGGCTATTGGTTCTGAAATCCCTAATATCCCTTAACACCAAATAGTATACTACATCACTTTAAGCATAGGAACGTTTTATAATGAATAATTCTGGATTACAAAGTGTTATTGATGAAGGACTAGTAGTCTGTCACAATTATCTTGATAGTTGATCTAAAATCTGGTATCCTTAGG
>JAPPBX010000116.1 GCA_026702755.1 Candidatus Poribacteria bacterium
TAAGATTCAGCACTTTCAAGTTTATCAATCCACTCAATGGAGACACATCTACGACCTTGTTGTTATGAAGATCCAACTCTGTTAGGTTTATCAATACGCTGAGGGGTGATATATCCAATATCTGATTGTCGTGAAGATCCAACTCTGTTAGGTTTATCAATACGCTGAGGGGCGACATATCCGATATCCTGTTCCCGTCAAGGTCAAGTACTTTCAAGTTTACCAATACGCTGAGGGGTGATATATCCGATATCCCATTATCGTCGATGTCCAAGAATGTTAGATTTGTCAAATTTTTGAGAGGGGATACATCTAATACCTTATTGCCATCTAGATCTAGATATCTCAGATTCGTCAACGCCTTGAGAGGGGACACATCCAATATCCCATTGTCGTCAAGATCGAGCCAGGTCAGGTTTGTCAAATTTTTGAGAGGGGATACATCCGATAGCTGATTGCTGTCAATGTCCAGGAATGTTAGATTTGTCAAATTTTTGAGAGGGGATACATCCGATATCTTATGGTTGGTCCCAAGCCGCAGTTTTGTTAGATTTGTCAAATTTTTGAGAGGGGATACATCCGATATACGGTTGCCTCTAAGTTCTAGTTTTATCAGATTGATAGCGAACTCAAGGCCTGTCAGATCACGAACGCCAGATTTTAATGCGTCAAGTTCTTCCAAACTTGCCATATCTGCCTGAGTGATATCTTCACCTACCTCTTTGCCGAGTGCTAACTCAATAGTAGCGCGGAGCCCTGGATCCGGAATGTGGATGGTCTGTGCAGTTACTATCTGGTATGCTGGCAAGAAAAACACCCACATAGAAAAAATAAGACTGACAACCTTGATAGGTCTCCGATTTTGCCTCTCAGTATCTATGCGCGTTGCTGTAATATATGTGAAAAATCTCAAGAAATTTACACTCCTCTGTTTGGATTAACAAACATCGCTGCCTGAGATGAGAACACTCCGGAATTGTTATATAAATTTTGGATGCCGCGAGAATTGGAGTAGAGCATTTATCTGCCATTGGAATAGACGATAAATTGCCCATCTACAATTCACACGGCTATCTATTATTTTGGTAGATTACTGTGCCATGTTTTGCGCACCAGGTGTTGCCTGTACAACTTGGAAATCACCGGTTCCATCCGGTAAGCGTCCGTAAGCAACATCTGTCTCCTGCTCCCCAAATGTAACGCTATCCAGGACTTGATTGCCGTTCGCATCGGTATCCACGAACAGGGCAATTTCACCACTTTTAGACAGTTTGAAGTTGGCATGCAGTCCTTCGGTCGCATTTTCGTCATCATGATCTTCATCTAACCACACAATCAAATATCCATTTGCTGGAATCTCGGTATTTTCTGGGAATTCCCACTTGGTAAGATTGTCCTCTTTGTCAGAAAGATACATGCCAGTGAGCAGCACATCACTATCAGTGCGATTATGCAACTCAAGCCAATCGTCATAGTCTCCCTGTGGATCAGCGATGGTATTGTCATTGTCTGCCATCAATTCGTTAATAACGACAGCAGGCCCTGCCATAGGTACGTCAGTCATATCTGGCATATCCGTCATGTCATCAGGTTGTCCTGTGTCGTCAGGCTGTCCCATGTCGTCAGGTTCCGTTGTATCTGCATCCGGCAGCATTGGTCCTGCCATTTGCGTTACGCGTTCACAGGATATAAAAGCAACACAACTTATCAAAATAGCCACGAGAAATATTTGAAATTTTAGCATAGTTAGCACTCCTGATTTTAAATTGTAAATTAATCTGTGCACCTTAGGCGATACTCTTCGGTATACAACCTTGTCCCAAAATTATATCACATTTGACCTCAATTTTCAAAAAAATCTGTGCTTATTAGCGACTACAAAAATTGTTGATAGACATTCATAATTCTTTCATAGTGAATGTCGGCGTTAAACTCTGTTTCCATTTTGCGGCGCCCCGTACGTCCCATCTCTACAGCCTCGTCTCTATGCTCAGACATCCACAAAAGCCGATCTCGAAGTGCTTCACGTCCACCTGATGGAACGAGAAACCCATCAACGCCATCTACAATGAGTTCTGGAATTCCACCAATATCGGCACCGATGACCGGCTTCCCATAAGCATAGGACTCCAAAACGGACATCGGACAGTTTTCATACCACTCGGACGGCAGGACTGTACAAATACTGTTGAGAATCAGATCGCGAAGCTCATCGCCCTGTTTAAAACCGAGGAGGTGAATATGTTCACATTCGTTCTCTTCGACCAGTCGTTGAACTTCGGGCATCGCTTCACCATCACCAACGATATAGAGCGGAACCTCTTTGAGCGGTGCTGCTGCCTCTATCAGCGTCAAAATTCCTTTGCTCCGATGCAGCCGTCCGAAATAGAGTACATAGTCTCCGACAGCGAAGTTCGGCGTGATGTCGGAGACATCAACAAAATTGTGAACAGTCGAGATTTTATCTTCGGGGATGCCGTGCGAGATCATCTTTTTCCGAAGGAAATGAGAGACAGAAATAAAATGATCGAATTTCTTAACGGCACCGAGCATCTTAGATACATAAGACTCGGTAACGCTTAACGCAGTGCGAGTGAATAAACCTCTATTGCACCGTTTCGGGAGGGCGCGCCAAAAGTGTTTGCCTTCACACGCCTCGCAAATCTCATCGTTTGAGAGATGGCTATAAACCGGACAGGTTAACTTATATTCATGTAAGGTCTGAACGAGCGGGATCCCTGCTTCTTTGAGTCCACCTAAAATGGAAGCCGTCAGTTTACCATAGTAGATATGGAAATGCGCGAGGTCAATATCTGTATCATTTAACAACCGCTGAACAGATTTAACGGCATCACGTGAATATAGAAAGCGCAATAAATCACCCGCACCCGGACGTTCAAAATCCGCGCCGCGCGGGAAATAACGGTCCCATTCAGACGGTTCGTTGTTAGGACTTGCCGCTGTAAAAGGGATGACCCGGTGTCCATATTTCTCCAAAAGTTCAGCAAGCGTAAAGAAGTAGCGATCGGAACCGCCACGAACATAATGGTTCTGTGAAATATTCAGAATAGTGCGCATCTTTTGCTCCTTTAACAATTGGGTTTTCGCGAAGCTTAAGAAGGACTGGTTATGATTAAGTTGTCCAACAACACATTGTTCCACCAAGTGCTCTCGCTACAGACCCGTGAGAAGTGTAGGATATGGAAACCCTGCATCGACGAACCGCGTATCAGCGAACGGTTCATAATAGACTGTGCCTACCTGTTTGGTAATCAGTGCCTGATCAGCAGCGTCTATGATGACATTCGCTATTTCGGTAGCATCTGAATTTCCCCACCAATTGTCGGTTACCCTCAGATCAAACTTTACATTCAAACGGAGTGCAAAGATATTCGCGTTCAGATTGTTGTTTTGAATGATAGATTGGACATTTTCACAGAAGATTCCGGTCTCATTTTTGGTGATATTATTTTTCTCAATCCTTGGACGTGTTTGGCGTCCGATCGTACGAATCCCGATGTGATTGTCAAGAATATCGTTGCGCTGGATCCGGGCATCGCTACCGTCCAAAGCAATAGCGGTTTTATTCAGACGAAGCACGCACTCTGCGACAGTTGGCGACGTCGTTTTGATGTCAAGTGCGACCGTGGCATGTTCCACAACTGCCCCTCTGACAAAACTCTCCAAACCGTGTGTGTGGTCAAAAAGTATACCGCTCCAGTCACCGGGTGCTGGTCCGATGTTGTCCGAGGTGAGATGCACAAGTTGGGTCACTTGCTCTTGATCGAAAGGCGTTCCAAGCTTTAGGACACCTCTCACTGTAAGGCGCGCATCTCGCCCAAATTTAACAGTCGTGCCGGGCGGGATGTTGAGGGTTATTTCCTGTGGAATCACCAATGTACCACGCACAACGTAAGTCTTCTCAGGCTCCCACGTTTCATTTCCAGATAACTGATAGTTTTCAAGTATAATCTCGGAACTTTCTTCGGGTGTTACGGGGTTAGATGTTTCTTGGGTTGTACAACCGAGACCGACCATTAAACTCACGTAGAAGATTAACAGACAGTTTTTTAAGTGTTGAATTTTCATTTTTGTATGTGCTGTTCCAGCTATGTCGTCTCAACTGCTTGATTACAATAAACGCTATTTTGACGTGTTTGTTGCAACTTGCGAAAATTTTCATCAAAAATTTGGATAAGAAGATGACAACGCTTCAGAGTCTTGGATCAACTGCTTCACTTTCGAGTGCCAAAATTCCGAAAACGCACTCATGAACATAGGACATCGGTTCACGACGAACGAAACGCTCAAGTGCCTCAACACCCAATGCGAATTCTCGAAGTGCAAGGGAACGTTTGTGAGAAAGTCCGCGTGAACGGAGCCGTTCTAAGTTTTGAGGTAATGTATATTCAGGTCCATAGATTATTCGGAGATACTCACGACCTCGGCATTTTACAGCGGGTTGTATCAATCCTCGCTTGCTCTGAGCGATAAAATCCAGAGGCTTGATGACTGTGCCTTCACCGCCCTGTTCAGTGAGTTTTTCCCACCGATGGATTGCTTCAGTTTGGCTTGTGTCGTTAGTCAGATCAACCATTCCATAAGAAGTTGCGAACAAGAGGTCGTCCTCAGAACTTCGGCAGAGTTTGCTAAGCATTTCCATGTGCCACAGATGGTCTTTGTCAAAGTATACTGTCCCCTCTGTTGCAAGTAGGTGGAATGGGGCGAGTTTTAGATCGGCAATAGATTGGACCTGCCAACAGTATTGCTGATAAGCCTTAACGTATCCCGCCACTGCATCTGCGCGTTGACGATAGTCATTCAACATAGAATCTACGTCAACGCCTCGTTCGGCAGCGGTTTCCAAGGAGGCAACCGCTTCTCCCAAGGCGACACGCGCCGATGTCCCCACCGGGGCATACTGTTGTCGTAACAGCTCCTGCGCCTTGACCGACCAAGGCATTAGTTCACAGTCAAGACAGATCCAATCCGTATTGAGGACCTCCCAATAATTCACTTTATCTACTGCCGTTTTCACCTGTCTCAACAGTTCGGTTTCAATCGCGACATCATCAAAGAAACGCCTGCCGGTTCGTGTGTAACAGATGCCAAACGTCTCATCTGCGATACCAAACCGCTTTTTCGCGGTTTCTGGATCCTTGCAAACGATAACGACAGCGCGGGACCCCATGTGTTTCTCTTCCCAGATGACGTTGGATACACCCTGTTTGCGATAATACGTGAACGCCTCGGTTGGATGTTCAAGCAAGCTCGGAATATTTGTCGTTTCGGTTGGGGACATTGTCGGTGGAAGGTATATAAGCCATTTCGGGTCTACAGCGAAACGGCTGATAACCTCCAGCGCAGTTATAGTATTCTCTTCACGGATTGTTACGTTATTATGTAACCGCGTGCTGATAATTCGTTTCCCCAGTACATCATCGATGTCTAAAATATCACCAGAGTGCTGCGTTTCGGCAGTACGAAGTCGGGAATCGGAGTTCCCTCCTACAAGAAGTGGTTTTGTCGGTTCATAATAGGTCTGACGTGCAGGAATAGACACGAGTTCTCTTTCAGGATATCGCAACGCTGTCAGTTTGCCACCGAAAACACATCCGGTATCAATGTTGATTGTGCGGTTTACCCATTGTAGCTCGGCGACAGGCGTGTGCCCATAGACGACCATCGCAGTGCCGCGATACTCATCAGCCCAATCGACCCGAATAGGCAAACCGAAGTCATCGGTCTCTCCGGTTGTTTCTCCATACAGTGCGAATTCCCGTACACGCCCCGATGCCCTGCCTTGTAATTCCGCCTTCATTCCAGCGTGCGCGACCACCAACTTCCCGTTGTCAAGGACGTAGTGGCTCACCAAACTATCCAAGAATTCTACGATTTGCGTCTTGAATTCGGTTGATTCTTTCTCCAATTGAGAGAGCGATTCCGCCAACCCGTGTGTCGGATTTACGTTTTTGCCGCGAAGCGCGCGAACCAGTTTTACGTCGTGATTCCCGGGCACGCAGATAGCCGTGCCAGATTTTTGCATCCCCATAACCAAGCGTAATACTTCGGCGACTTTTGGACCCCGGTCAACAAAATCCCCGACGAAAATTGCTTTCCTACCTTGTGGTGGCTGAACAACGGTTTCACCTTCTGGCTGCGTTGAGATTTCATAACCGAGTTCTGTGAGCAATTCAACAAGCTCATCAAAACAACCGTGAATATCACCTATGATGTCAAAGGGTCCCTGGTCGTCTGTGCGGTTTACCCACAATGGCTGTCGCTCCACGCAGGCGGCTTTAACCGCTTCCGGCGTGGACATGACATAGGTGAAGTGTCGAAAACCCTCGCGTTTGAGATTACGCAGTGAGCGGCGAAGTTGCTGGCTCTGCTGACGGACGACATGCGGTTTTAAATCTCGGTCAGGACGTGCCTCATTTCTTTCCTGACAGAGTTTTGTCGGCATGTTAAACACAATCGCAACGGTTAGATAGTGGTATTCGCGCGCCAGGGCAACTAAAGGTTTCCGCGCTTCAACCTGGACGTTTGTTGCATCAATGACCGTTAATTTCCCTGCAGCAAGCCGCTTCGCAGCGATGAAACGCAGCACTTCAAACGCATCATCCGTTGCCGTCTGGTCGGTCTCATCGTCTGAGACAAGTCCTCGGCAGAAATCGGAAGAAAGGATTTCGGTCGGTTTAAAATGCTTACGTGCAAAGGTGGACTTACCCGATCCTGAAGGTCCAATGAGAAGGACAAGTGAGGGTTCAGGAATATTCATTTTTTACTTTTCCTTGCGGTTCGGTCAGGGGGCTTGGTAAAAGACGCGCCTTTCCGTAGAATCGCCCTCCATTTCATTACGGGCTTGCGGCTCTGAATCTTGAGAAGCATCGCACATTTTTTATTTTTCCTTGTGGTCTCGGGTAAAGACCGCCATCTGCGTCGGCGATCCAACGTCTTCAGCCTCCGGTCCGATCGGGTGAAACACAACGGTGTAACCGAAACGTTCAGCAACACCCGCTGCCCAAGATTGAAATTCGTCCCGTGTCCATTCAAAACGGTGATCTTTGTGCCGATAGTTCCCCGCCTCAAGATTCTCAAATTTCACGTTGTATTCGATATTCGGTGTCGTCAACACAACTGTACGAGGACAGGCACACTCGAAAAGTACGCGTTCAAAAGCGATAAGTCGTGGCACGTCTAAGTGTTCGATGACCTCTATGACTGCAGCCGCATCGTATCCAACCAACCGTTTATCCCGATACCCGAGCGATCCTTGGAATAGATGAAGGCGTTTTTTCTGCTTTTCCGGTAATCGATCGTAATGGAGCCG
>JAPPBX010000117.1 GCA_026702755.1 Candidatus Poribacteria bacterium
AAGGCGAAATGGTCTACTTAGCCTTCACTTATGAAGATAAGGGCGGAACTTACAAGATTACTGGATACCGCAACGGTGTGAGCCTCGGAAGTTATGAAAAGGGCGACATCAAAACCTGGCCCACCGATGATGCCGAAGCCATTTGGGGGAAACGACATACAAACGGACTCGGCGGTCCTGGGGACCTCAACGCGCATATTGAGGAATCCCGTATTTACTCCGTTGCATTGACGGAGGACGAAGTTAACGAAATGGAAATCGGAACGCTTTCTGTTGATCCCAAGGGCAAACTTGCCACCAAATGGGCAAAACTTAAAGCGAAGTAAGACCTTAATGATAGGGCGAGGTTCTTGGACCTCTGCCCTATTTTTCGGTTGGGTTTAGCGAAACCGACCAACCGTGATGGGCGTTATGAAAAGTGGACTCACACTCTTTGTGATGTGTCTCAGTCTCTATTTTGCGTTCTCTGCGACTGCTGAGGAGCACGTTTGGACGTTTGACAACAATGCCGCCGATTGGAGCCCCGCGAATGGGACTTGGGAAGTCGAACAGGGGGTCTATAAACAGACAACGCGCTGGGGTGAAGCACAGAAAGCGTTGGTTGATGGGATGGAATGGACAGATCACACGCTGGAAGCAAAGGTCCGTGTTGATGACGGACACTGGGGCGGTATCGTTTTCCGGGCACAAAATGAATTTGAGTATTATGTGTACCTCATCTGCCCGAAGGAAAACAAATCTGAATTGTGGCGACACCGGCGCAGTACTGCCTTTAAAGATGGGTTTGAGGCACGCGATGAAATTGAACACGACATTGAGCCTATCGGACTTACAATTACTCGCAACGAATGGTTCACACTCCGCGTCGCCGTTGAAGGTAGCCGCATTGCAGTCGCAATTAATGGGATAGAACAGGGTGTCTTTTTTGATGGTACATATCCCGTTGGGAAAGTCGGGGTCTGGACGTGGGATACGCAAGCCAGTTTTGATGACGTAAGCGTTAAGGGTGACACAACAACCTCCCTCACAGAAATTGAGCCTCAGGGAAAGCTTGCGATATCGTGGGCAGCCTTGAAAAAACGATAATCTTATACAAGCGAAAAAGGAATAAATTTGTTTTAGACGCGCTTTTTGAGCGCACATAGGAGGATTTTAATGTCAGATGTAGGAAGTGCTGCCCCGGATTTCACCTTGACGGGCGCAGTCAATCAAGAAGATACCGAAGTTTCGTTGAGTGATTACGCGGGTAAAAACTTGGTCGTTCTTTTCTATCCGCTCGCTTTTTCTCCGGTCTGTGCTGAGCAGGTGCCAGATTTTAATGAGAATCTCGCTGCAATTCAGGCGAAAGGTGCTGATGTCATTGCTATCAACCGCGATTCGACGTTTGCGCACAAAGCATGGAGTGCGGACCTCGGTGGTGTCGATTTTCCGCTCCTCGCCGATATGAACCTTTCTGTTTCCAAGGAATTCGGCATGGCACTTGAAGAGGTTGGGATTACCACGCGCGGTGTGTTTATTATTGACAAGGCGGGGAGGATTGCCTTTAAACACGTTGAAGAGGCTCCGCCGGATAACACACTGACAGCTGAGCAAGTTCTGGGCGAGTTGGACAAATTACAGTAAATACTCCGGCGTAACCGGTATTGTAGGCACGGTCTATGTGCCGCAATGAAACGGAAAAGCGGGCATCTGGCGGAACTTGCAAATTATGGTTGTATATCATGCCAACGCCCGCTTTTCATTTTAACTTGATTAGGGCTTACGCAGCTTCCTTCGCTGGCGAGGTTTTAAACCTCGCCAGCGGCGTGCGGTACGTAGGTATTCATAAGAAAATTGCGTAAGTCCTATTGATAACATTGACAATGCCAAAAATGTATGATATAATATCATTAATGCGGGTGTAGCTCAGCGGTAGAGCGTCAGCTTCCCAAGCTGAGGGTCACGGGTTCAATTCCCGTCACCCGCTTGAATATTTGACTTAAAAATTGCCTAAAACTGAGGAAATTCATGGCACGACTCACGAAAGAAGAAATCCAAGAAGATAAGTTTGTTGAAGGGATTCTGAAAGTCTACGCGTCCATAAAAGAGAATCTGCGAACCATTATCATTGTCGTAGGCGTAGTGCTTGCTGCTGTCGCGGGCTATGCGGCATATCATCAGAATCAAGAGAACCAACGCGCCGCAGCTGCTATTTCGCTCCGTGAAGCCACTGAGGCTTATGGAACCGCATCGGAGAGCCTTTTCGATGCAGAGAAATTAGCGGAGAGTGAAGAATCGCTTAAAACAGCACAGACGCAACTTCGAGAAGTCTTTGAGAAACACCCGAATACGGTTTTTTCGGATAAAGCGCGTTATCAGTACGCCAGCACACTCTATTATCAGGGGAACTACGCAGAAGCACGCACGCAATTTCAGCAGATAATTGCAGGGCATCAACCCGAAAATCAGATATATAGTCTATATGCCCAAAAGGCGATAGGTAATACCTACGAACAGGAAGGGGACTACGAAAAAGCTATTGCTGCCTATCAGGCGAAGGCATTCCCGCCCACGCCGCAACTCTCACCTGAGATTCGGAAGTTTGTGATCGCTGAAGCTAAATTTAACCAAGCACTCGCCTATGAAAAGTTGGGTGATTCGGCTGCAGCAAGGGCAACCTACAAAGAGATCGTGGACGACTTCCGAACAGCACTTGAGGAAGGAATTGCCCAGAAAAGTCGCGAATTGCTTGGAGAGGCAAAGGAAGTTATCGCCACCATTGGAGAGCCGTTGGATACCTCAGCTGCGGAAAAACTGGAAAGTGAAAAACGTTACTATGAGGCTTATGTTGCGTATACCGATGCGATTCGTACTTACAAGGTGAACAAGGACATTCAGAGTGGATTGTCTTCGGAACTCCGAAAGAAGATTGGAAGTTTTGAAAAAGGAGCGTTGGAGGTAATAAACAGTATTCAGAATGCCCGTCGTGCTGACAAAGATGGCAGAGAAAGCTCGGCACTGTATAGTTATGATGTGGTTGTTGAACTTGAAAAACTGGGGTTAAGTCGCCGCCTCTATGAGAACGCACTGCTCCACTATAAGCGACTTGAACCTGCCCAATAATTTTAAATTTATTTTTATTTTAGTCTATTTTTACTCTATTTTTTATTAAGGAGTAGTAATGACCCCTAAATATAGCATTATACGTCTTTATGCGCCTAAAGCTGCTATGTTCGCTTTCTTGGGCGTGCTTATTTTAACCCTTGTTTCATTCACTTCACTCGGCGAAGCTGAGCCAACCGGCTATTTCGCTTACGCAGTGAATGGATTCGATGAAAATCTGGGACGGTTTGATTGGAATCTATACATCACCGAAATCAGTGGCACTAAAGATTTAAAGGCTGTCTCCTTGAACCACAAAGGGATGTACCCATCATGGGGACCCAACGGAGATGTGCTCTATTTCATCCAACGCGGTAAAGGACACGCTGATATCTATTCGGTTGATCCAGAAAATCCAAAAAATAAAAAACGAATTACACCGATTTCTGGCACATATCGGTTTCTTTCCGTTTCTCCCGATGGCAAAAAACTCGCTTTTAACGGTTATACCTTAGACCAGTTACCCCAAGAAAACCAGATTTGGGTGCTGGATGTCGATACCGGAGAAATGGAAGTAATGACGCAAGTACCGCACTTAGGATGGCCCTATTCATTCTACGGAATATCTTGGTCGCCCAGTGGAAAACGACTCGTCTTTTCACTTTCCAGACCCGGCTGGTTGGAACACATGTATCTTTTAGACGTTGAAACGAAAGAGATAGAGGTCTTAACCGAACTCCATAAAGATTTTTATCCTGTATGGTCTCCTGATGGTAACCGCATCCTCTTTCTCAGATGGAATAGAGAGTTTGACACGTTTTACACGGTTGACGTTGAAACCAAAGCAATCCAACCCTTGTTTGATGTTGATAAAGCCACTGGCTATTGGGGGGATTGGTCGCCTGAAGGGGATTATATCGTCTATTCTCGATGGGGATCTATCTACCTGTATAACTTCGCAACCGATGAGACCGAGGCAATAGTAGAGGTTGACGGAAGTATCTTCGTCATTGCATGGTCGCGGGAAGGGGCTGTATTGTCGGTCGAACCAGAGGAGAAATTGGTCACGACATGGAGTGCTCTTAAACGTAGTGCGGATCAGAAATAACGTTTTACTGATTGTCGTTTGGGGCTTCAAGCACATTTAGGAAGGGACGAACCGGTGTTAGCCAATGTTGAACAAGCGTTAGAATACGATAAAATCCGGGAACTACTGAAAAAGTATACCGCTTCTCAACTGGGGACGGCGCGTGTTGACACCCTTACGCCGTCTTATGACGTTGATAAGGTTCGCTATCTACTCGCGTTGTGCAGTGAAACCAAATTTTTCCATCAAATCTATGGTGGGATTCCACTCAATGGCTTAAGGGATATCCGTAAATCATTGACCCATGCTGCTAAGGCGGGCGCGCTTTTGGATGCTGAGGAACTTCTCGATGTCCGAAAAGTCGCACAGATTCCGACAGACATTCACCGGGTCTTTGAGAAACGCGACCGAGAAGAATTTCCGAATCTCTTTTCCATTGTAGATGCGCTGCCAACGTTCCCGGAATTGGTTGAGGCAATTGGCGATTGCATTGATGCTGAAGGTAACTTGCTGGATCGTGCCAGCCCTGAATTACGCGCTATTCGTCGCAAATTATCACGCCTCCGCGAAGATATACATCAAAAACTGGAAGCGACACTGCGTTCACCAGAACATCAAAAAGCGATTCAGGAATCGGTCATCACCTCTCGAAACAATCGGTACGTTATCCCAATAAAGCAGGAAGCGCGAACCTCTTTTCGAGGGGTCGTTCAGGGGCAATCCACAAGTGGTGCTACCTTCTTTGTAGAGCCTTTGGATATTGTCCAGATGAACAATGCCCTCCACGAAGCCGCTGAAGCGGAACAACGCGAAATTCGTCGCATCCTCCTTGACCTCACCGATCGCGTGCGCGACAACCTACACGAATTAGAACTTTCCCTTGAGTTGTTAGCAGAACTGGATTTTTTGAACGCAAAGGCGCGTTTTAGCCTCGCACTGAACGCTGTTGAGCCGAAGTTGAATACCCGCGGGATTGTTAAATTAATTCAAGCGCGGCATCCGTTGCTGGAGTTCCATCTTCAGAACGAGCCGCCATCTGATTCTGATGGTGACAGGAGCGTAGATCTACCAGAAAAGGTTGTACCGACAGACGTTCATATCGGCAAAAATTTCAAGACCCTGATTATTACCGGTCCAAATACGGGGGGCAAAACAGTCGTTCTCAAAACGGTTGGGCTTTTAGTACTCATGGCACAATCCGGTTTACATATCCCCGCAGAGCATGGGAGTCGAATCGCTATCTTTGACCATGTGTTCGCTGACATCGGTGACGATCAAGGGATAGAACAGAGCCTAAGTACCTTTTCCTCGCATATTACTAAAATTGCGGAGATGCTCCGGAAAATTGAGCATGCTGAGCACACGCTTGTATTGTTGGATGAGATTGGTGCTGGAACGGATCCCAGTGAAGGCACTGCGCTCGGTATGGCACTCCTTGATTGGCTTGGAGAGAGACAAGTTAATACTATCGTCACGACACACTACGGAGCACTCAAGGCGTATGCCCATACGCAGCCACGTATGGAAAACGCTTCAATGGAGTTTGACTGGACGACGCTGCGTCCAACATACCGCCTACAGGTGGGGGTGCCGGGGAGTAGCAACGCGATAAAGATCGCCTCGCAATTGGGGATTCCGCCTGAAATTCTTGATGAAGCACAGGTACACTTAGGCAATAACAACGTTGCTGTTGAAGACCTCCTTGTGCGTTTGCAACAAACACAAGACGAATTGGAGACAGAGCGTGCCCTTCTGCACGATAAAATCCAAGTTGCGGAGAAAGCTTCCGAGAAACACACACGACTCCTTCAGACGTTGGAAGCGGAACGTGGGACGTTGAAACAGCAGGCTGAGAATGAAGCACGTGACATCGTTTCCGGCGCGCGGCGAACTGTGGAAAAACTTGTCGCCGATATTCGTAAGAAACAAGCCTCTAAAGCCAGCATTCAAGAAGCTTTCTCAGAAATAGAGACCGCCAAAAAGTCGCTTGAGAAAGAACGTCCGAAGAAACAACCCAACCAACCAAAATTTAAAGTCGATGTCGGTGATAAAGTGCGCGTCAAGAAACTAAACCGATTCGGGGAAGTCACTGCTGTTAAACCGCACGGGAAAACGCCACTCCAAATTCTGGTTGGGAATATGCAAATGCAAGCTGCTTATCACGATATTGACTCCGTTCAGCCGAAACAAGAGACATCGCATTTATCAACTTCTGTGCTTGATATCCAATATAGCAAAGCCAACGCAATTACCGATGAACTTAACTTGCACGGGATGTTTGTAAAAGAGGCATTGGACATTACCATCAAATATCTTGATGACGCAGTCCTTGCAGGGTTACCATCGGTTCGTATTCTACACGGAAAAGGAACAGGTGCCTTGCGTAAAGCGGTTCATGAGGAGTTGCGTGAAAATCCACTTGTATTCAAATATCAATTTGCACCGCTCAGCCAAGGTGGTGAAGGTGTAACCATCGTCACGTTCAAAGAGTGAGAAACTACATTTCTGTTCCCGGTGGTAGGTGCGGTTGCTATGGGAAACCTCCACGCAAAAACACCGCACGGGTCTTAATTGAACGATCAGAAATACAAAGAGGCAGATGAATCATGAACAACACCCGTAAAGGTTTTGTGCCGCGCGAAACGATTGATGAAATTCGGAGCCGAAGTGATATCGTTGAAATCATCTCCGAATGTGGGATCGCGCTGCGTCCTACGGGTCAAAATTATAAGGGACTCTGCCCGTTTCATGATGAGAAGACCCCCTCCTTCACGGTCTCACCGCAAAAGCAAATTTTCTACTGTTTTGGATGTCAAACCGGTGGTAATGTCATCTCCTTTGTGCAAAAGCATGAAGGGAAGTCCTTTATTGAGACTGTGGAGTGGTTAGCGGATAGATCGAATATTGACCTCCCGAATCAAAATGTTCGTGAGAGTGCTAACCGAAAACGGGTCACCTCTTTAGAAGACCTCAACCGTTTTGCTGTGGAATACTATCACCGCCAACTCCTCACAGAGAGGGTTGGTCGGCAAGCGAAACAGTATCTCACGCACCGGGGGGTCCAGTCGAAAACGCTCCGGTCGTTCCAATTGGGATACGCGAAGTCTGGACGGCGAGATTTTGTGAAGGTTGCGACAGACAACGGCTTTACTATCCAACAGTTAGTTGATACCGGACTCATTAAGGACGAGGATCGGGGTCCGCAGGACAGATTTTGGAACAGGATCCTTTTTCCAATTCAGAATGAACGAGGTGTACCGGTCGGCTTTGGCGGTCGTTCGCTTTCTGAAGAACATCAACCGAAGTACTTGAATTCTCCCGCAACGGTTCTCTACGATAAGAGTAATATCCTTTACAACCTTGACAAAGCGCGTCAGTCTGTTTACAAAAAGCAGCAGGTGCTTCTTGTTGAAGGCTATATGGATGTCTTGATGCTTTCTCAGTCTGGCATTGAGAATGTGGTAGCGTCTTCTGGCACCTCTTTGAGTGAAAATCATGCGAACTTATTGAAACGGTTTGCCCCGGAAGTGGTCATTGTATACGATGGGGATGCCTCCGGTTTCCAAGCCGCGCAACGTGGGTTGGACCGACTGCTTGCTGAGGGGTTGCGGGTACGCATCGCACTGCTGCCCGCGGGGGAGGATCCGGACTCGTTTGCACGACAACACGGTGCCGCTGCGTTCACGGAACTTACGGACAAAGCCATAAACCTCATTGAATTTCAGATTCAAGCTGCTATTCAACAACAGGACATTCATCGGGTAGATGTGAAGGCACAGGTGGTTAAAGAGTTGGCTCAGACGCTCCTGAGTGTCAATAACCGAATGGAGCGGAATGAATACGTCAAGTATGCCTCAAGAGAACTTCGTGTTGAGGAGAGTGTGCTTTGGCAAGAGTTGCGAGACGCGGGTCTCAAGGAGACTTCTACGCCTCGTCAAATGAGGCAAGTTAGGAATGCCGCTGAAAAGTTGACACCCCGTGCACAAATCGAGCGTCAATTAATTGAAGCATTAATCCAAAGTCCGGCGTTAATTCCACATATCAAACCTCAGTTTGATTATCAAAGTTTCACGGAACCGAGTTTTGTTAAGGTAGCACAACTGCTGTGGGAGGCTTGCACAGATGACGAGAATGTGGATATCCAAACTCTAATTAATGAGTGCCCTGACGAAAAACTAAGTGCTCTCATTTCAAGTATGCTTCTACAGAAAACGCCTCCGCCGAATTTACAACTACGAGCGGAGGGATGCCTCAAAAAACTAAAGCATTTTCTCTTGCAAGATCTTGAACAACGTGTCCGCTCGCACGCACTCGCTGAAGGCGCAGATGAAATGGAGACCCTTGGAGAGTTGGTGCAACTTTCAAATCAAAGACGTGCCTTACGCGATCGTGATGCAGTAGACAATCGCAGTGATAGTCCAAGTGAAGGAGGGGATTGACAATGAATTTTAAAGACTATCCGACTCTTGATTTTCTGGATACCGAGGGCAATGAGGAACTCGGATATGACGATGAAATGTCGGAAATAGCTGCAGCCGGTACGAGTTACACCGATGATTCGGTGAAGGTGTATATGCGCGAGATGGGTAAATTCCATCTGCTTGACAAGAAGCGGGAGGTTGAACTTGCCAAACGGATTGAGGAAGGGCATCGTGCCGCGCATGAAGCAACTTTCGGCACAGCACTGGCTATTACCGAAATTCGGAAACTTCTCTATAAGATTGTCACGGCGAAAAAACGTGCCTCTGATATTATTGATATGCCTGTTTCCAGTAGCTCGACCCAGAACAAGGAGCGAAAGTTACGTGAACAGGTTAAGAAGGCGTTAGATGTACTGGAGACATTAGAGGTGGAACGTCTTAACTCTGACCCGTCTGGCTTTGATGCGAATGAAACGCAATCCTCGGAGAAATCGAAGACGCGTACCAACCTCATTAAGACGCTTGAAGAACTGAAGATTGACAGGGAGGAGATTAGCAAAATTTCTGACCTCGTCAAACAAGCAGAGTATCAGATTAGCACTTGGGAAAATGAGATCCTCCACCTTCAGCAGGTACATAATATCCCTGATGAGTGGCTCAATGAAAGTAATGGAACCGAACGGAAATTTGAAACGGATGAGATGAAGAATGCCTATATAGAGATCGTCCGGTTACAGCGCAGTATCCGGCAGCATATAATCGAAATCGGTATTCCCCGTGAGCACCTCAGGTCGCTTACACAGCAGATTGATAAAGGCGAATCCGAGGCGCAGGACGCAAAGATGGCAATTGTTGAGGCGAATCTCCGACTTGTCGTCAGTATTGCGAAGAGACATAGACACCGTGCATCCGGGCTTGAATTCCTTGACTTAATTCAGGAAGGGAACATCGGTTTGATGCGGGCAGTGGACAAATTCGATTATCAGCGCGGGTATAAGTTTAGCACTTACGCAACGTGGTGGATTCGACAGGGTATCACACGCGCCATCGCCGATCAAGGACGGACAATTCGCATCCCTGTCCACATGCACGAGCGCATTAATAAGATTCGACGTGTTCAGCGCTCCCTTTTGCAGGAGTTAGGGAGTGAACCAACAGCCGAGCAGATCGCCGAGGATCTCAAGATTTCTACCAGCAAAGTCAATGAGGCTTTAGCCGTCGCACCAGAGACTGCTTCCTTAGATACCCCGATCGGTGAAGAGGACGATAATCCTCTCGGTGCCTTCATTATGGATATTGACTCCCCCTCTCCTGTTCAAGAAGCGGAGTTGAATATTCTCAAGGAGCAGATTCAAGAAGTCCTCTCCGATTTAAATGAGCGTGAGCGGAAAGTAATTTCCCTGCGTTTCGGAATTGATGATGGGTATCCGAGGACGCTTGAAGAGGTTGGGAATATCTTTGATGTGACACGTGAACGAATCCGACAGATTGAAGCAAAGGCACTCCGTAAGTTACGACACCCCAGACGAAGCCGCAAACTCCGCGATTTTGTTAACTAATTTGAGCAGTTCATTTTCCAATTATAGGTAACTATAGTAAAACCCGAGAATAAGAGGGCACTTTGGAAAACACAAAACACCTCACCACCGCTGGCGAGGTTTGTAACCTCGCCCTTCTACAATGTCTAATTAATTGTAGGTTTTGCTATAAATTCCATCTATGCTGGTATGTGCTGATAGGTGTGCTCGTCTGAATGCCGATCGCATTTGGGCGGGTACGCCGCGAATCGCGGATTACACAGATTTCGCGGATTATCGCCGTTCTCTAAATTCGCCGCATTCCGTCCTCGTTGGTTGGTTTCGCCCTCCATTGATTGCTAATGGTTTCCAGTCTTACCGACAACTGACAACTGATAACTGACAACAAATAAAAAATTTGATTTTTAATGCGGAATATGATATAATTTTTTCACGAAAGTTGTTCTAAAAGGGGCCCATAGCTCAGTGGTCAGAGCCGCCGGCTCATAACCGGCTGGTCCTAGGTTCGAGTCCTAGTGGGCCCATATTTTTACGTGGGGCGTTAGCTCAGGGGTACGAGCGCTACCTTCACACGGTAGAAGTCACTGGTTCAAATCCAGTACGCCCCATCGTTTCTGAGACTAAGGAGAGATAGATGGCAAGTAGGGATGCCCCACATTTTGTGCAGGCAGGTGTCAGGGCGATCGACTGCGACATCCATAACGAAGTTCCAACCTTACAGACGCTCTTCCCTTACCTGTCTGATTTCTGGACCGACTATTGTAGCACTTCTGGTTTTAGAGGTCCCGATGCAAACGATTATCCACGCGAGGCACCGCTAACATCGCATCCCGATGCCCCGTATCCATCAGAGATTGATCTTGAACATGTACGTGAACACCTGCTTAATGGTTGGAATCTCGAATACGGAATCCTCAATTGTGCCTATCGCGTGCAAAGTGTTCATAATCCCGACCTCGCTGCCGCTATTGCAAAGGCAGTAAACGATTGGCAGATAGAACATTGGCTGGATCAGGAACCACGACTCCGGGCATCGCTCGTTATACCGAGTCAGATTCCAGATCTCGCTGCAAAGGAAATTGAGCGAGTTGGAGGGCATCCAGGGTTTGTCCAAGTGGTCATGCCTGTCCGTTCACGGACCCCGTATGGCAATCGTATCTATTATCCGATTTACGAGGCGGCAGTCCGACATAATCTTGCCATCGGTATCCAGTACGGTGGGGCACCGGGCACTCAGCCTTCAGCGACCGGGTGGCCATCAACATTCTTAGAAGAATACAGTGGGATGACCCAAGTCTTTCAGGCACAAGTGATTAGTCTCGTTGCGGAAGGCGTTTTCGATCAGTTCCCAGACCTTCGCGTTGTTCTGATTGAAAGTGGTTTTACATGGCTCCCCGCTGTTATGTGGCGGATTGATAAAGAGTGGCGGGGACTCCGAAACAACACGCCGTGGGTGAAACGTCCGCCCTCTGAGTACATGCGGAAACACATCCGGTTTACTTTACAACCTATTGATTCACCACCGACACCAGAGCAGCTCCTTCAAATCATTGGACAATTGGAATCAGATGAGATGCTGATGTTTTCAACGGATTATCCACATTGGCAGTTCAACGCACCGAAAGAAGCGTTCCCTGAAGAATTACCCGGATCGCTTGCTCGTAAAATTTTGTACGAGAACGCGCGTACCTTCTATCAACTGTTTTAGCAGTTTTCAGTTAAGAGACTCATTTTCATGCATTCTTCCCTGGAGCTCCCCAGTTCCGGTGATGTGCAACAAAAACCCTCTTAACTGACAAGCGATAGCCGATAACTGATAACCTACGGAGTAAACGCAATGAAAAACACAACGACAAAACGTTCCAAATTCAAGGTGATTGATTGCGACATCCACAATTCTATTCCACCCGGGGGATTATCCCCTTACTTATCTGAGCGGTGGCAAGAGCATTACAAGACTTTCGGTCTCCGGGGTCGTATTGGTGGTTACTATCCGCGTGCGCTTATGAATGCCGCACGGCGGGACGCATGGCCCCCTTCAGGACTCTCACCGGGTGCAGATTTAGCGTTCATGCAGGAACAGCTTCTCGATGCATTCGACATTGAGTACGGCGTGCTTACTCCGCTCATGCCTGTCGGTGAGCAGCTAAATATCGAATTTGGTGCTGCACTCGCAAGTGCAGTGAACGATTGGCAAGTTGCCGATTGGGTAGAAGCTGACTCGCGCCTCCGTGCCTCTATTGTCCCGCCTTATGAGGATGGTGATCTTGCTGCTGAGGAGGTTCATCGCTGCGGGCCCAATCCAGCGTTTGTTCAGATTTTGCTCCTCGCACGAACGAGAGATCCGCTTGGAAACCGAAGGTACTGGAAAATGTACGAAGCCGCCTGTGAGTATGACTTACCTATCGCTATCCATTTCGGAGGCAATCAGGGTCAGATAACAGGGGCGGGGTGGCCCTCCTATTACATTGAAGACCATGGCGGTATGCCACAAGCCTTCCACACTCAGGTCACCAGTTACGTCTGTGAGGGCGTATTTGAGCGTTTCCCGAACCTCAAGGTTGTCCTTATTGAGGGTGGATTCGCATGGCTCCCACCGCTCATTTGGCGACTCGATGCGACATGGGAGAAGTTACGTATGGAAGTGCCTGACCTTAAACGAAAACCTTCAGAGTACATCCGGGACCACTTCTGGCTCAGCACACAACCGATGGAAGAACCGCCCAAGCGAGAGTATTTCGAGCAGCTGCTTGAGCAGATGGATATGAACGATAAGCTTATGTTTGCCACAGATTATCCGCATTGGGATTTCGATGCTCCAGATCGTGCTTTGCCCAGTTTCCTAAAACCGGAACTGCGTCGCAAAATCTTATCGGAGAACGCCCGCGAACTTTACGCATTTGATAAGTTATAGTGGCGATTCCCCTTTAAAATTAGTAGGCGAGGTTTGATGAAGTTTAAGAATTTAAGTCGGTAATGCATCAACAGCCTCTTGGTAGGAGCGAGCTGTGCTCGCGATCTGTAACAATTCCGAAATATTTATTTAAACTTCAGTAACCTCGCCGATTTACATAGAGAAAACGACAATTTCAGTAATTGAGATTCTGCAACTGTACTGACAGCCGATGGCTAATTACCACATGCCTAAATACGTAGTAGCAACCCCAGAAGAAATTCCCGCTGGCGAAAGCAAAATCGTTGACATCGGCGGACGTTCTATTGGTATCTTTAATATAGATGGCGAATTTTTCGCCATCCGTAACAGCTGCCCACACCAAGGCGGCCCTTTGTGCAAAGGTCTGGTCACCGGTTTTTTGGAGTCTTCCGCTCCAGGCAACTATCACTATACTCGTAAAGGTGAGATTCTCCGGTGCCCATGGCACAGTTGGGAATTCGACATTAAAACTGGACAATCGTGGTGGAATCCTGCACAACGGCGTGTTAGAAAATACGAAGTCCAAGTTGAAAGTGGTGAGGACATTGAGGCATCCAGTTCTGAGCGCGAAAAGGGACCTTATGTCGCAGATACGTTTCCGGTCACCGTTGAACAACAATACATCGTCATTGAAATTGATTAGTGCATAGTTCTTCTGTACGGGGGAAGAAACACTTTCTTCGCATTGGATTCCAGCACTTGCAAAAACACTCCGATTCCCGACCCTCGCTGATGCCTAATAGCGTTTCTTATAGGGAAAACTCCGATTTCCGACTCCTGCTGACCGCTGACGGTTTCCGATGGCTGATGGCTAATTATCTTCCGCTAACCCGTCTATTATTTTTTCCTGATCGCCTGGAGAATAGAAGTAGGAGCCCGGTTTCCAATCACCGATGTCTCCAATTAACCGGCGTTGGCGCGGTGTGCATCGCTCCATAAGCTCAGGTGTCGCCTTTTCATAGTCAAAGGGTCGAAAACATTGATGACTGTAGCAATAGATCAAGGTCTTTCGAGGCTGTTCTGATCTGTTTGCGACAACACCGTGCCATAACGCGTGTGGAAATACGGCAGCATCTCCTGCTTTCACGCACAACTGGACGGCTTCAGGGATATAGGGACCGTCCTTGACTCCGGTTTCTGGAAAAGTACGGTTATGGCTTCCCGGCACGATGGTGAAGTTCCCACTGTCTGGATGCTCAAGGTCCGTCAAGAAATAATGGATTTTGACCTGTAGTGGTGAACTTGACCTGCTGACCCGAATGGTTCGCATCGCCTGCCCGCCGTCCGTATGCAAATAACCCTGATCTTTCGGATTCGGAGGACGAACAATAACCTCAGACATACTCAATTGGATGAAGTCTCCTATCAACTCACGCACAATCGGAAATGTCACCGGGTGGTCCATCAGGTCAACGAAAATGTTATTATCTTCCATCACATTCCGCTTGTCGAAGACAGAGTCGGCAGTGACATTCTCACCTTTCCGAAATTCTGCATCCATTTCATCTACTGTCGCTCTCAAGGCTTGCACTTCTTCAGACGAGAGTACTTCTTTCAAAACGAGGTAACCCTCTGTCTTCCACTGCTTACGCTGATCCGTCGTCAAAATTCCCATCTATGTATAGCCTCCGTCATCCAGTTTTGCGACTGTTAACTGACAACTGATAACCGATAACTGAAAACTAAGTAATAAAATAGATGACAAATAAATTTGTGTCAAGGAAAATAAGGGTCCTATTTTTCTGTAGGAGCGAGCTGTGCTCGCGATTCTTACTGACTTTGTAGGAGCGGTCTCCGAATCGCGACCTATCCGATGCTTCCAGAGAATCAAAAACCGAATGTCGCTGCGGGCACCGCTTTCCAAATTCAATCTTGACTTTTGATCGGAGATTTGATATATTTAACTGGGGATATTCCATAAATAGGGTTGCTCCATGTCAGGATAATGAGCAACCAAAACATTGTAGGAGGAAGCCCCTCGGATGCTCAGGGATAAGGGAAACTTAGAATCAGATCCACATTGGATTTCTGACAACTGTGAGGTCAAACCTGAATCGATTTCTATTGATGACCAATTACCTATTTCGTCGCGAGTGGAGGTCCCGCGAAGATGCCAAACAGTGTTGATGAGATGACCGAGCGAATGCTTGATGATGCGGGTATAGAACCAGGCATGCGTGTGCTCGACATTGGCTGTGGGATGGGGGCAGTGTCTCTCATGCTTTCACGACGCGTCGGCAACCAGGGACATGTCTTTGCAGTCGATCGCAACCCTCATGTGATTGAACTAGCCCGAGAAAAAGCGCGAGAAACTGGTATCTCAAACCTCACTTTCCTTGAAGGTGGGTTCGACGTGACTTTGCCAGAGCACGGCATGCTCGATGCAGCGGTAGGTCGCCGTGTCCTCATGTACCAATTGGATGCAGTGAGAGCCGTGGGGCAACTTGCTCGTGCGATCCGCCCTGGAGGCATCGTCGCTTTTCATGAGCACGATACGATTGCAGTAAAGGACAATCGCACTTCCTTGCCACTGCATGATCAGGTTCGCTCCTGGCTCCGAAAGATGCTCGAATGTGAAGGAGCAAACCTGCACATGGGCTTCGAGCTTCATAGGGTGCTTTCGGCTGCAGGACTTGCTGTAGAACGAGTGCGCGCTGAAGCGAATGTGCTGACACCGACCGCTGACTATCCTGTGGCTGCCATTATCCGCGCTGTCCTCCCCCGTATACTGCGACATGGTATCGCGACCGAGACAGAGATTGATGTTGATACCCTCGATGGTCGTCTGGCTGCCGAACGCAGAGAGACCACTGCAACATGTCTCTGGGAGATGGTTTTCTGTGTCTGGGCGCGGAAGCATTGATGTAGGCGAGTCGCCGCGAAAAGGCTAATCTGACATCAAGTCAAAAATCCGTGAAATCCGCGATAATCCGTGATTCAGAGAAATTGACATTTGTGCAAATGTGGGTATACTTAACGATAACATGAGTTCGGTGGAAGGATAAGGAATTCCAAAGCAAGTCAACTACCCCAAGCTAAAGCATGGGGCTTGTGCGAAGCGCATGCCAAGCGTCCACTCCACAAGGTAAACGGTTTTCTACAGTAATATATCGCAGTGTCTTAGCGTGGCAGTTAGCAGAATGTTTCGGATGCTCCCCAAGTCTGATTCCACTTAGATACCGCGATCTGGATGGGGAAACATATACCCTGCAAAGGAGAATACAAACTTATGTTTGTGCCTGTAAAAACGAAAAACGGACAACAACTGATGCCGCTGCATGCCGCACGCGCCAGAAAACTTATCAAGCGTGGCGAGGCAACACCTTACTGGGATAACGGTATCTATTGTATCCGTCTCAACAAAGAACCGTCTGACAGAGAAACACAAGAGATTGCTGTCGGTGTAGACCCCGGTAGTAAGAAAGAGGGGTTTACCGTCAAATCAGAAAGACACACTTATTTGAATGTGCAAGCCGATGCTCATAGCGGTGTCGGTAAGAAAGTAGAGAAGCGTCGTGAGTTGCGGAGAGGTAGGCGTTCACGGAAGTGTCCGAACCGAAAAAACAGAACCAACCGCCTTGCGAATAGAGAGCGTATCCCCGCAGGCACACGTGCGAGGTGGGACTGGAAACTTCGGATACTTAACTGGCTATCAAAACTCTATCCAATAACAGACGTGTGTGTAGAGGATATTAAGGCACCGACGATAGAACGCGCTAAGAAATGGAATACCTCTTTTTCGCCACTTGAAGTCGGTAAGCAGTGGTTCTATACCGAACTCCGAAAACGGTGGCAGTTGCTAACACTTCAAGGCTGGGAAACCAAAGAGATACGCGATAGGTTAGGGCTAAGAAAGTCGTCAGAGAAGATGTCAGAAACCTTTGACGCACATTGTGTGGATAGTTGGTGTCTGGCATATTCCACTGTAGGGGGTAAGAATATGCCTGATAATAGAAATATATTTTGTATATCCCCTATACCGATACGCAGACGTGAACTTCACAGACAAAATCCACAAAAAGGAGGGAAGCGTCCACGCTATGGTGGCACGACTTTCAATGGCTTAGTGAAGAACACACTCGTCAAACATGCGACGCATGGCTTGACACGGATAAGTGGATTTGGCAAGCAAGGTATTTCGCTATATTCTTTGCGAGGGAGGCGACTTTGCCAGAATGCTAAAATATCAGATTGTAAAGTGCTAACACGCCTTAACTTCAACTATAGGAGCGGGCATTCCTCCCCAACCTAAAGGATGGGGTCTCCGGCCCGAAGATTGATGAGAAGATTTGGCACTGAAGGGCGCGTCGAGCCTGCACACCACTATTTTGTTCCACGCACAAACGAAATTGCTGACTTTATCAACCGCGTCAGAACCGGCAAATGCATTGTCCTTTTTGCCCCGCGACAAACGGGCAAAACGACGTTCTTCCGACGCGTCATTGATGTACTCAGCGAACGGACGAGAACGGCGGCACCCGTTGCATCTGTGTCCCAGGAAACCTTCCAGCAGAACGCTGCTTCTTCCACATCTGATGCAGCCTATTTCCCCATTCGTCTCGATTTTCAGGTGTGTCGCAATTTATCAGCGGTTGAGTTTTACACATACCTATCAAAAGGGATCCGGTCCCAAATCGAAAGCGTTTTCCAGAAACAAGGGAGTATGACTTCTCTGTCTCAATTTTTAGATGCCACCCCACTCACCAACCATATTTCGATGGTTGACTTTTTCAGAGAACTTCAGCGGATCCTGCAAAACCGGCGGATTGTCCTGATGATAGACGAGTTTGATGGTATTCCACAAGGCACCTTAAGCGATTTTTTGTATGCTCTCCGCCTTATTTATCTCTCCGATGAGCCTCGATGTCCTCACAGTGTCGGCATCGTAGGTGTCAAGAGTATCACCCAACTCGACTATGACCGTTCAGTTTCACCCTTCAATATCCAAGACGAATTCCGCTTACCCAACTTTACCCTTGAACAGGTGCGTGAACTCCTCGGACAATACACGGAAGAAGTTGGACAAGCCTTCATGCCAGAGGTCATAGACTCCATTCATAAACAGACGGCGGGGCAACCTGTGCTGGTTAATCGGTTAGCACAGATCCTCACTGAGGTGTTGGATATCCCAAAGAACCAACCGATGACGATAGCACATTTTACAGAGGCGCACACGCAGCTCCTACGCGAGCGGAACACGAATATTGATCATCTCACGACCAACATCCGCAGGAATCCCCGTTTTGAAAGCGTCCTGATGCATATCATGACGCGCGATGAAGGTGTAGACTTTAATTTGGACGACGACATCATCAGTGAATTAGCAACTTACGGTGTCATTAAAGAAGGTGACGATGGTATGTGTGAGATTCTTAACCCGATTTATCTGTACCGTATCCTACGAACCTTCAAGCCGACGGTGAACGGCTTGGAGGATAAATACCTTCCAGACGACACAGATAACGGCTTTGATGACTACCTAATGTCTACAGGACGAATTGATATGGGATCGCTGCTGAATAACTTCCGAGACTTCATTGTCCGTGCTGGTTTCAGGATACTGCAAATGCCGGATACACCGCAGGAATTGGTCGGGCAGCATCTTTTAATGGCATATCTTGACGCGTTTATAAGACGGATCGGTGGTATGATGCACATTGAAGTTCAAACAGGGCGAGGGCGGATGGATCTCATTGTGACGCACAATCAGCGAAAATACATCGTTGAGACAAAGATTTGGCTGGGCACTCACTACTATCAGTCGGGGAAGTGGCAGCTTGCGAGGTATCTAAGGTTAGAGGGTGTGACCGAGGGGTTCTACGTTGTGTTTGACCACAGACAGTCCTCCGAACAGCGTGTTGAGACAGAGAGTGTTGATGGTGTGACGATCCGCTGCTATGTAATTCCAGTTGTGCAGGAAGTTCCTTCAAATATATGAATAACCTGTCAACCCAACACTTCTACAAAAAACGGAGGTAAATAAGGGCCTCTTTGAATGTGCTTTCCCCTTTGAACGGGGAATTGAAACTTTACACGTTTTTGTAGTAAAATGTGTAGAAACGTTATATTTTTATTTTACTCACGAGGTAAGACTATGAAACGTTTACGAAATTTCATTTTTGTATTTTCGGTATGCCTTTTGTTTTCTCAGTCACTTGGATGTATAGCACCAGTATCCACCCGTCAAAATAGTTTTACCACTGAAGAAGCGAAAGCAATTCTCCAATTGGCTATAAATGATAAGTGGAAAGGACATCATATCTCAGGATTAATTCAGTTCAAAGGACCCGCAGATCAACTTACGTCTGACGCAGCTGGTGGACTTATCTATATTTGGAGAGAGAGTTTTACACAGCAAAGACGTGTAAGAATTCAGTCACCAGTTCCGCGTACTCCTAAAAAGACGAAAACACGTGGAGTAGTACGTTGGAACCCTCTTTCTAAACAATGGGAGTTTGAATCACAAACAGGTCCCGTAGATACGCCACCAGATGCTGCGGAGGTTCTTTCACAACTACATGGACAAAGAAGAATAGAAACTTATAAGAAGTATTTTAGGATAATGGTTTATGTACGTGCTGATGGTACAATATACCATTGCCTTGTTAAGTGAATTTCCCAACCTATAAGGTGAAATTATGAATCAACAAGAATGCAAAAATCAGGCGAATATCGAAATATGTGAAAAAGTTCGCAGAACGACCTATGAGTTGTACAAATCAATTGATTTGCCAGAGTGTTCGGACAAAATCGCAGAAATTGAAAGAACGATTAAAGTTATAAAAGAGCACGTAAAGTCTTTAAAGCCAGATAATTCAAAATTTTCGATGAATACGAGACAATATTTTCAGCAAGTTGTTGATCTTTTACTGGAAGCTAAATCAGTGTTAGAATCCGAAGAAACTGATGATTATGGACAATTAATTTGGAATGCGTGTGAACTTAGCCATTCTATGGAAGTAAGAGAAAAAAATAGAACTTTGAAGTGAAGATTTAGCGAACTTAACGTTTGCTGTCAGATAGATAACTTTTCCTTTTAGTTTTGGCTACACTTTCCCGTTTGAAGGGAAGTGAAACTGCTTCCTTTCTTCCAATCTTCTATCCTTCCCTTTTTCTCTTTCTTGAATTAAAACAGATGACAAATAAATTCGTCTTAAGTAAAATAGATAAGAGCGTTTGGATTTCTGGTAGGAGGGAACTCCGATTCCCGACAACTGACGACCGACAACTGATAACTCTTAAAAGGGAGTTTGACCATGCAAACGAATTCACATCTGAAGGAAAGCCACAAACTGACCGACGCGCAGATGCGTGATTTTATTGTGAACGGACATCTCACGGTAAAAGCCGATCTGCCGCGCAGTTTCCATGAAACGATCTATCGCAAGACGCAGGAATACACGGCAAAAGAGGGAAATTTAGGGAATAATATCTTACCGCGCGTCCCGGAATTGCAAGCCGTTTTCGAGGATCCTGCCGTTCGTGGGGCGTTTACAAGTATTTTGGGCGAAAATTACGCAATGCATTCGCATCGACACCCACATCGTAACAATCCGCATAGCGATGGGCAGGGATTTCACAAGGATAGTTATTGGGGGTATCAAAAGGTGCGTCACCACTGTCCGCGTTGGGCGATGGCGTTCTACTATCCGCAGGATTCACCCCTCGAAATCGGACCCTCTGCTGTCTTACCCGGAACGCAGTACTATGACACGAGAATCACTAAGGATAACGATGGTGAGTTAGCACTCAGTGGTGAGGCTGGCACCTTAACGATTATCCACTTCGACCTCTGGCATCGCGCTATGGCAAACCAGACGGACAAAACGCGCTACATGATGAAATTCCAGTTTATTCGGATGGACGCACCACAGGCACCCGAGTGGAACGTAACGGATCCCCACTGGAAACTGGAAGATAGCGACCGGGCAACCCCCACGCATCAGGGGACGTGGCGACACGTCTGGAATTGGATGGCAGGGGAATCCAACGGACAGGCAACACAGACTGCTAATGGAAATCTGACAAAGCACATCACAGGATTGGGGGATGATGATGGGGCTGTCCGTTCCCGCGCCGCTGACGACTTGGGGATGTTTGGTGAATCCGCTGCAGAGGCAATTCCACATCTCATCCAAGGTTTGTGTGATGTTTATGAACCTGTTCGCCTGAACGCCGCTTATGCACTCGGTGCGATCGGTGCACCAGCTGTCTCTCAATTGATTGAAACACTCAGCGTTGAAGACCCGATCATGCGACGAATGGCAGCTTATGCCTTGGCAGCGGTCGGTGCTCCGGCTGTTCCTGTATTGAGTGAAGCGTTACAACATACCGAGGAGACCGCTCGCATTGAAGCCGCTTATGCTTTGGCACAAATAGGTGATTTGGCGGAATCGGCTATCCCGGTGTTGGTGGAAGGCACGAAAGACGAGTCTGTTGAAGTGCGTCGTTATCTCGCTGAAGCCTTCGGTAGCATTGGACCCGCTGCAGTACCGGCAGTGCCTGCACTCATTGATATGCTTGATAACGATGACGATAAGCAGGCGCGCTTTGAAGCCGCATTGGCGTTGGCGCAGATTGGACCCGCTGCAAGCGACGCAGTTCCCGTGCTGGCGAACGCGCTCTGGGATGAAGATCGCTATGTCCGAGACAACTCTATCCACGCACTGAAGCGTATTGACACTTCCGAAGCGGAATCGGCACTGTTTGATTATCTATTGATGGCACGATGGTGTCCGATTACAAGTCGTGAGAGTACACATTAGCAAATTCAGATATCTGCTGGTGAGGTTTGATTAGGTAATTTATTGGCGAAGTCCGGTGTCCCTTCCCAGTAACGGGTGGGGACCCCGGTTGCAAACCGCACCTACCGTGCCTGAGGGTGAATTAGAATTATCTATTACGGTACAAAAAGGCAAACTTCATAGCTAAAATCTTGTCCGTAGCAACTTGCTTAAATTTAATGGAGGTTTCCAATGCCTGGCGAAAGAATGACTGTAGAGGAGATGTCTAAGAAATACCCGAACGAATGGCTGTTTATTATTCAACCTAAAACTCGTGAGAATACGACTCACCTCGTCTCTGGGATAGTTCAAGTTCATAGCAAATCGCGCGATGATGTATATGAGGCATCTATGAAATTCAAAGGTGATGCAGCTATAAGGTTTACAGGTGATTGGACAACGCAAGAGCGAAGACCTAAAATGACTTCGTATAGATCCAGAAATCTAAATTAACGCCCAAACAAACCCTTATTGTTCTTGATGATCCATCGGACAATAAGGGTTTGCTGTTGGAAAGGTGAAATTTTGACAAACAGGAACAGGATACCTATCAAATACTACGGTGTGGGTGAACATATTAAAGTCGAATGCAAGATATATTCTGTTGATAATCGTTATTTTAGAATATTTGATTTCGTAATAGATACTGGCGCAACGATAAGTGGAATTAGTGAATCTGTGGCAGTACAATTAGGCTATGACCCGTCAGCCCCTTATTCTCTTGAGGATTTTGATACTGCTGCAGGAATAGAAGAAAAATTGCCTATAATTGAGCTTAGTAGAATTGACGTTCATCATCTAAATCTTGAAAAACCCAAAGTGTTATGTAACAAAAACTTTGATGCAATTAATATACACGGGGTGTTTGGACTTGATTTTCTCACCCACTACAACCTATATATTAACTTTGACGAAAATTTTATGCAAATTAATGAAAGGAAGATTAAAGTTATTACACCATAGTCATTGTACTGCCTTGACATACTCACCCAGCTAAAGCAAGGGTGATTCTTTTGTTCCTCGTGGGAACATTCTCCGCTCAGGCGGAGCAACGTTTGACTTCGAGACGAAATCCAACGGGCGGTGTCATTTTCACGGCTTGGTTATCCGTGTCCGCCACTACTGGGACACCGAAGCGTCCAAGATACTTTTTACGAATGTTGATAGCACCTACACCGTCGCGGTGGTATTGGAAACCACAAGTGCAGGTATAGTTTCGGTTTGTAGGTTTCTTTCGGTTGCCACATTTTGGGCAAGTCTGTGAGGTATACGCTTCATCTACCAATTCAACCTTTATACCGAGTGCTTTGGTTTTGTAGGTTATCAGTTCGGTAACCTTACCGAAAGCCCACTGATGAAGTTTCTGATTTGCACGCTTACCATAGTTGATATTGGCTCGGATACCCGTTAGGTCACCAATAGCAATCGTGCCGATACCCGACTCGGAGCAGTGTTTTACAAACTTTGTGGTGTGTTGATGGAGTGCATCCTTGATTTGATTGTCAATCTTTCGGATACGTTTCCACTTACGTCTAACGAGATGCCACCAGCGTTTTGAATGGCGTTTACACCTGTCAATCTTTTTACCAAAGGAGGCAATCACCTTGTTTCTCAATCGGTATAGGCTTCGGATATACCGCCCATTGAAAATCAATGTGTTATGCCCATCATGGCTCACGATTGGGTGTATTTCGCCAATATCAACGCCCATAACGCCATCTGCTTTGGATACATCAGGTTTCTCGGTGTTATAGACAAAATGCAGTTCATATCGTCCATGTGTATAGACGAGGTTAACAATCACAATATCAGAGACAATAGAGAGGTTAAACGACTTTGGAAGGGGTATTTGTAGAGGCGGGTTGCCCCTACCGTTGGAAAGCACAACCACATGACCGCAACTCGCTTCTTTGAATCGGATCGCCGACTTTTTCCAAGTCGTTGTTTGAAAACGTTTGGGTTTATGTGGAGACTTGGCAGTTGTATTGCCATTCCTACGCAACGCACGATAGGCTTTCCTGTTCTTGAAATAGCGTTCCCTCACGACTTGGATACTTTGTGAATGTAGAGGGTGGGACTTTGACAGTTGTTTGTCCATCCACAACTCACATTGCGTGTCAATGCGTCCACCCGTTCGGTAACCATGGGCATAGTCCCAAACGGTTTTGAGCGTCAAACACTCATTCCAAACAGACGCAGACGCAGCATTAAGAGCGTCTAACTGTTCAGTGTGATGGATTTTCTGTTTGTAAGTTCGCATTGTTTCCCAGTTACCAGCCTTTAACCCCTGACAAGTGGGTGGCAGACACGTAATCTTGCAATTACGCTTGTCATGTCTGCCAACTGGTAAGAATACCATAGCAAAACCTACAAAATTTGTCAACATTTTTTTTACTTTTTTCAAAAACGCTATGGTCTAATGCAATAGGGCGGTTCTGTATCCCCCGCCTAAAGGCAGGGGGTTTTAGAACCGAAGATTTGATAAACGGATAAACTATGTTCAATCAATTTTTTAATTACCTTATAGTATGAACAGTATTAAAAGAAATAAAAAATCCAAAATGTTCTCGCGAAATGAAGTTAACATGAGAAAAGAATCCGCGAAATCGGTGTCATCCGCGAGAATCCGCGATTCAGACAAAGAGATTTGGAATTATGAAACGTTACCCTGAATATAAAGAGAGCGGCGTGAAGTGGATTGGGGAGATACCGGCACATTGGAAAATAGAAAAAATAAAGCATATCGCAACTCTTGTGAGTGAAAAATCCACTCCTGAGGCAGGCACCATAAAAATTTCACCTGAAAATGTTGAATCGAAAACTGGCAAAATCCTTGATTTTTACAGTTCCTATGATTCAAGCGGTGTGAAATTTCAAGTTGGAGATGTGCTATTCAACAAAATTCGTGTCTATCTAAACAAAGTGGTCTTTGCAGAATATGATGGTTACTCTCTCGGTGAAATGGTAGTTATGAGACCGTCTCTACAAAGTATGGGTAAATACCTTTTCTATTTCATGTTGTCCAGTCGGTTTATTGAGTACTGCGATTCCATATCTTACGGAGCGAAAATGCCACGCACGGCTGTTGATGATATTCTGAATGCACAAATTCCTATTACCTCAGATAAGGAACAACGCCAAATCGCCAACTTTCTCGACCAAAAGACCGGAAAGATTGACGAGCTCATCCGCATCAAGGAACGACAGATAGAACTATTTCATGAACAACGCACCGCACTGATAAATCAGTCAGTAACAAAGGGACTTGATCCGAATGTGGAGATGAAACCGTCGGGTGTCGAATGGATTGGGGAGATACCAGCGCATTGGGAAATAATAAAGTTGAGATATTTGGGGGTATTACAAAACGGAATTAGTAAAGATTCTGATTCATTTGGTTTGGGATACCCTTTTCTCAGTTATGGCGATGTATATAATAATGAAACTTTACCGCTACAAGTAGAGGAATTGGTTAAATCAACTAAAGCTGATAGGGAAAGATATTCCGTGCTAGAAAGAGATGTATTTTTTACCAGAACGTCAGAGACAATCGAAGATATTGGCATATCATCTACATGTATGAAAACGATAGAGAATTGTGTCTTTTCCGGCTTCTTAATAAGGTTTAGGAATACTTCTAAAATATTAACAAAGGAACTTTCCAAATATTATTTTTCTTCTCATCTACCAAGAATTTTTTTAGCAAGGGAAGTGAATATAGTTACTCGTTCTTCATTGAGTCAAGAATCATTAAAAAGACTACCAGTCCTACTTCCACCTGTAGATGAACAAAAAGAAATCGCAATGTTTCTTGATGAACAAACGTCGAAAATTGACGCTATGACGAAAAAAGAAAATAAACAGATCCAACTTTTGCAAGAATACCGTCAATCCCTCATCTCCGAAGCGGTGACCGGCAAAATTGATGTCCGAAACGAGGTTTAGAACCTACATTAGCATTTTATTATCGAACTCACGTTAGTATAACAAGAGTTATACGGTAAGGACTTCGCATATGAACTATGATTTAATCATTAAAAACGGAACCGTCGTTGATCCCGCGCAAGGTATCCACGCTCGCAAAGACGTGGCATTCGCGAATGGGCGTGTCTCAGCAATCAGCGATGAAATACCGACATCTGAGGCACGGGAAGTATTAGATGCTGACGGGTGTTTCGTCACGCCCGGTTTAATCGACTTGCACGTGCATGTTTTCTACGGCGTAAGCCACTTCGGGATTGAACCGGATCCGACCTGCTTAGCACGTGGGGCGACGACAGTCGTTGATGCGGGTTCAGCAGGCGCAGATACGTTTCCCGGATTTCGTAAATATGTCATTGATGTCAGTGACACGCGTATCCTCGCACAACTGAACATCTCTTCACAAGGCATGCTCACGCAGGAAATTGGGGAGTTGGAAAACCCTGACTATGCGGATGTCGGGAAAGCGTGTCAAATGATAGAACAGCACCGCGACATCATCTTAGGTGTTAAGGTTCGATTGACGCGGGAGAGTATCGTCGGTGTGAGGGCAGGTATGGTGCCGTTACATAGAGCACGCGAAGCCGCTGATGCTGCCGGACTTCCAATAATGGTGCATCCACAAGATGCGTGGTGTGAGTCTATTGATGATATATTGGCTCTGATGGGAGAACGCGATATTCTAACGCACTGCTTCCACGGTATGGAATGCGGTATCTTGGATGAAGATGGCAAAATACGGGATTCAGTCCATGCAGCGATTGAACGCGGTGTTATCTTTGACGTTGGACACGGGGCAGGCTCTTTCAGTTGGGATGTCGTTCAGAAGGCGATGGCGCAAGGCGTTGAACCTACGACAATCTCGTCCGACCTGCATGTTTATAACATTGACGGTCCCGTGTACGATCTCGTGAATGTCGTCAACAAGTTCCTATATCTTGGTATGTCGCTTGATGACGCACTCGCGAAGGTCACAAGCATCCCCGCTGAAACCATATTGATGCCCGGACAGGTCGGCACGCTGGCTGTCGATGCGTGGGGAGATGCGGTGATTTTTGAACTTCGCGAGGGCGAATTTCAACTCGTAGATGCGCTTGATCAGGTGAGGGTTGGCAAACAGGTATTGGAACCGGTTGTCGTTGTCAAGGGTGGACAAGTATATCGCCAACGACATACACACGGCTAAAATTTCATAGGCGCAGTTTCTATTCTCGCGCATCGGTAATTTCCGAACGTGCGATGAATCGCACTACTACAAACATACCCACTCGTAGTAGTACCGTAGGTTGGGTTGAGCGGAACCGAGGAAAATGATACCGACCCCTAAGCACATTTTACCACGCTATACCGCTCTATCGATCAAGGAGATAGCGAAACCCAACGCAAACCAGCCATGTTTGTGGCGTTTGACGTAAAAAACGTTGGGTTTCGCTGAATTTCTCTACGCCTATGCGGGTATATCAGGTGTGATGTTCTTTGAAATATCTACCTTTGATTTTCAACACCGCTCAACCCAACCTACAGGATCTGATGGCTAATTGTCCCCTTTCATCGCTGGCGAGATTTCCCAACCTCGCCTTCTGACTGCTGACTGCTGATGGCTAATTGCTATCATTACGGGTGCTGTTCCCCCGCCTTTGGTTTCGCCTTTGGCGCGTTGGAATCCGCTCCGAAACGAATATGCAGTGACGCACCGGGAGCATGTTCCTTTCCAAAAAGTAGGTGCTTCACACCCCAGAAAATGACCGTCGTTCCTACCAGTACAACGACACCCCAGATCAATGTCTGCCAAACCCAGTCAGTGAACGAAAAGAGACTCCCTGTCTGTTTTGGCACTGATAGTGGACCGAGTCCTATCAGCACGGTGCAGATAATCGCGTTGAGCGTAATCACACCCTCCGTCACCAGACGGTGTGGACTGAAGCCGACCAAAGCGCGTTCAAAGTTGAAGATAACTACCCACCATATAAATACGAAGTAGAGCAATTGACCTTTCCCCAACCAACTCGTCGGAATAAAGGCGAGCGGTTCTCGGAAATGGACCGACAAAAGCCAGACACAGGTGATGCCGAGACCGATATAGAAAAGCTCGAACCAGCCTATCCATCCTCTCGAATGCCGAAACCAGCCGACAACAGGCAGCCCAAAAAATCGCTCTGGTAAGCCTTCAACTAAATCCACCCACGTTCCTGCTGCCTTCCGATAATTGACATAGGTCAGTAGAATTAACACAGTGAACACCGCGAATATTTCCGTCCATTGCGGGAGATTCGGTTCGGTTTCTAACAGGGGTGCTTTGTTGAGAAGGAGTCCGAACGGTATTGCAATACCGAGTCCGAATAGGAAACCTTGGGTCTGTTCCATGACACTGTGCCAATTCGTGTGCCAATTCGTTTTGTTACCCGTCCAGATGTAGATGAGTTTCAGCAATTGTCCGAATGAAAACGCGATACCGCCGCCAAAACCCGTCATCAGCGTAGCAAAAGCGACACCGCTGAGTTCATAACGCGAACAGTATCCCAAGATTCCGATAACCATACCGACACAACCTGCCCAGTTGTCCCCACGCGGTGGTGTCATACGGAGACGGCAAACGTTTACGAGCAACAAAAACCCGCCGAACCAACCGATACCCATATATAGCACAAGATTCGTGCCCATGTCCAAACCGCCGCGGAAGAGCGCGACGATAACTGCAGCGATGATTGCCACCAGCGCGGCGACCCAATCTGTATCATACCAGTAGAGTGGGCTTTCGTGTCGTTGCATCCGTTTCGGTGCAAGAACACGGTCAATGATGACTGCTTGAAGCGACCAACCGATGAAGACTGCCGCGATTGGCGTAAAAAGCAGAGACAGTTGGCTATGCGTCAGGAACGCTGGCAGTGCGGTTCCGGCACCACCGAGGGCTGCCCACAAGAAGCCGATAGCGAATAGATTCGCAAATCCGTAAAACACGGTCAACGATTGTGATGAATGGCTGTACCCAACGACCATCATATATGACATACTTCCGCCGAAAGACCAACCGATTGCTCCAAACAGCGCGAAGTAGTGAACATGCCGCCACCAATCCTCTCGCCCGGAGAGTAAAGCGATTGCTATCGCTCCGAGTGCACCCGCGAGTGCCGCACCATATTCATGTCCAAAGTTACCGCGTATCCCCCATCCAACACAGACCGACAAACCACACAAAAGTACCATTTGCCACGGGATGATTGTTATGTCCATACCTATACCTCCGTCTTACGACTGATTTGGTTGCGTTTATTATGGCGTTTTTCGCGTTTATTGTCAACTTTCTGATGATGTGAACTTCTTGTAGGAGCGAGTTGTGCTCGCGATTCTTACGCTATTGTAGCGAAATCCTCTTTCAGAAAAAATTTCGCAAACTTCATTAGAGTCCCTGAAAAAATGGTAAAATTGGGCAGGATTTGGAAAGTGTTTCGCCTGCCGCGCGGTAACGGTTATAGTAAGTCCGATTTAAAGCCTATTTAAAAATTTGACAATTTTTGCATTTCATGGTAAACTTTATATGACGCTGATTTCATGCTGAAGCACATCTGCTAACACCGCCTGGGTCGCGTCAGGGGCAGCTCCCCCGTTTTCGGGGTGCGCAGCAGGTGTACCAAGCACCTGCCACGCGTAGCACTGCCATAGATCAAGTATGACAACGCTGGTTTCTATTATAGCAAATAACGATTTTCGTTGCGTGTTATTTTATAGGGACCAGCCCCTAAAAAAGGAGTGCCTAACATGAAAACACACCTCTTGCGGTGGGTCCCCATCGCGCTTTTCTTCGTCGTGGCGACATTCAGCGTCGCGCTGCACCTTACACGCGCCGCGTATGAATCCTGCCATCCGATCCCCGAAATCTGCCACCCTGAAATACAACCACCACCGTGTCAACCGATCACTTATCCGGATGCGGAATTGTAGGTTTTACACATCAGGAGACCTTTTCTCATGGCAGAAAGAACAGATCCAACACAAAAAGAGAATCATCCATTTTACTGTCAGTATCGCGCCGTCTATGAATACGCAACACAATTCACACAGGGGCAGCGCGTATTGGACCTCGGATGCGGCGAGGGATACGGTGCCCACCTATTGGCACAACACGCAAAAGAGGTCGTCGCCGTTGACAAAGACAAAAAGACCATACAACAAGCAAAGCAAAAATACGATCTCCCCAATCTCGATTTCTACATCCAAGATGTCTCACAACTTCACAAATATTTTCCTTATACGTTTGATGTCGTCTGCTGTTTTCATCTCATTGAATACCTAAGAACTCCCGAGTATTTCTTGGAGGAAGTCGCCAAACGCTTGGTCCACCCCGCAGCAGTGCTTCTCATTTCAACACCGAATCGATATTCTCCACTTCGGGAGTCTACAAGTCTCCAATCGCCCTATCACGAATGCGAATACAACGCCAGCGAGTTCCGAAATCTTCTTTCAATGCATTTTAAAGATGTGACGCTTTATACACTCCAAGGGAGTTCAAAAGTACAGCAATTTCAAGAGCTCCGGGCACAGCGCATCCAAAAGATTTTCAACTATGATATCCTAAAAATGCGGCACTGGCTCCCCAAGCCACTCTTACGACTGAGTTTTGATGTCGGCGGAAGGTTATTAAAATCCTTCCTAAGTGCCACGCATGACGACTTGACGCATAGCATCACTACCACCGATTTTCACGTCACCGAGGTACAACTCTACACAGGTTTAGATTTAATCGGAGTCTGTCGAACCCCATTGGACCCGCTTGCATAAAAACCTATACCTCACCCAAGTTGCTACTAACAAATAGTAGGACGTTTTATAGTAAAACCCAAAAATAAAAGGGCACTTTGGAAAACACAAAACACCTCACCGCTGCTGGCGAGGTTTGATGAAGATTAATTATTTAAATCGGTAATTCCAATTTTCCCCAGGCCGGTAGGTGCGGTTTGGAACTGCGCCATAGGTGTCAATTTAGGGATTCTGTGCTCTTGTAGGTTGGGTTGAACGGCGTTGAGAGGGAGATGTGGGTGTTTCAAACACACCTCAAATCTAAGAGGCTGCGATATGCACTCAAGAACATAGTGAAACCCAACTTCATACGTCCCCTCGGAGGTGTGGCACTTCAGAACAAGAGCGTTGGGTTTCACTCGGTCTCCGGCGGATGTGGCGTGTCTGGAGAAAAGTTCGTTTTTCTATGATTTCCACGGTTTTGGTGACATCCGTTCAACCCAACCTACGCTGCTATGAGGCGGTTTTTTCTAAAATTGACACTTATAGTGCGGTTTGGAACCGCACCAATCGCAGCTTCTAACCACTGACGGCGAAATTACGATTTTTTTCGGAATTTTTTGACTTTCAGTTCAAAGTAGGTTATAATATAATCATAATGGCTCATAATTTATTTACTATAATAAGTCATAAATAATAATTTTATATGATATATTTTGATTTTGTCGCAATTTCTATTTACAAGGAACGTTGTTTCTTGCCTTATTATTTACGCAAAATCACTATCTTTTTTAAGGAGTTTATCATGATAAGACGAACTGTTGATTCTAAAACCATAGTGTTAATACTCGCGATGGGACTCTTCCTAATTGGCGTAACAAGCATTGGTGATACACTACCATCTTTTGAAAATGTCGAGGACACCGCCACGCGATCCGTAGATGAAAATGCTGATGTAGGCACAGATGTCGGTGCCCCATTTGCAGTAGATAAAGACGGTTTTAAATCCATCAGGTACGAATTTCCGGATTATAACAATAAGTTCGAGTATATTGTCAGTTTCAATAAAAATTTTGTTCAGATAAAAACTAAAGTGAGACTTAATTACGAAGTACAGAGCAGCTATACGGTAAGGCTTATACTCAAATATTTTGACAATAACCCCTACAACGATGGCAGTCCTTTGGGGATAGCTGACACCCTCACCGTCACTATCAATGTCAATGATGTCGCTGAACGACCCACTTTACCATTTCCTTCTGCTGCGGATGCTCTGCGAACCTTTACCAGTGAAGAACGCCAGCATGTCATTTCTCAGCTTACGCTTGATACAATTATCTTCAATGAATTCTTCAATGCATCGAACGATCCACACGATTGGGTGGAGTTGCGAAACGTTACCAGCACAGATGTCGATCTCAGTGGGTGGCACTTAGTTATTGTTAAAGAAGGAACGATCGAAAACTTTGAGTTCCCTATAGGAACAGTGCTTCCTGCTGAAGAGTTGCTCTTGCTCCTCAATACCGATCCAAATGACCCTGGCATGCCGCTGGTAATCTCTGAGGAACCTTCATACCATTATCTTGTAGATGAGGCTTTCACTTTACCGCAGGAAGATTTTATGTTGATACTCCGCAGTCCATCTGCATGGGAAGACAGTGCAGGCGATTATCTCTTTGGACAAGAGAAATTGCCGACGACAGCAGATTTTGATTTAGATACGGCATGGTTCCGTGCTAAGTCAACTGTCCTCGGACATCAAAGTGACGCGTGGATTATCAGTGGATACCACGGCGGACTCGGTTATGATAGTGATACACCCAAAGACATGAATCTCGGCACACCCGGATACCCACACGAGACAATCATAGGGGATGCAAATAGCGATGGCATCGTCAATATTTTGGATATCGTTTTGGTTGCTTCACAGATCGGGCAGTCCGGTAATACGAGTGCTGACATAAATGGCGATGGTCAGGTCAATATCCAAGATTTAATTGTGATTGCCAATGGACTGGGGAATATTGCTGCGGCACCTTCAGCACACGCGTTGACAGCAGCGCAGGTGCAGGAATGGCTGAGTCAGGCGAAGCAGAAGATTTCTCATCCAATTCAAATTCAGAGTTCTCTATCTCAAAGCGATTTCTCGTATGAACGAGGGATCCAGATACTGGAGCAGCTCCTGAAAATGCTAATTCCTAAAGAGACCACACTGTTGGTAAACTATCCGAATCCATTCAACCCGGAAACATGGATACCGTATCAGTTAGCGACTGCGGGCGATGTGCAAATTACGATTTACGATGGGCGAGGCACTTTGGTGCGTCAATTTGATTTGGGGCATCAGCCTGCGGGGTTATACCAGAGTCGTAGTCGTGCCACGTATTGGGATGGGACCAACGCGTTAGGGGAATCTGTTGCAAGCGGCATCTATTTCTATACGCTCACAATAGGTGACGATTTCTCTGCTACACGCAAAATGCTAATCTTGAAATAGGTGCTGGCTCATACCAAACAGTGCTGAACCAGAAGGGCGGAGTCATATCTCCGCCCTTATTCTTGGTCTGAAAAATAATAGTTACGGTAATTCGTCCCCTTTCAATTTATAGTAAAACCTACAATTAATTAGACATTGTGAAAAGGCGAGGATACAATCCTCACCAGCGGCGGTGAGCGTTCTAATCGCCAAACAACTGTCTCCATATTTTCAGGTTTTACTATAAATATTCTTTCGCTTCTACAAAATACTCAGGACGCTTCATGAACAGAATCCGTATTTTCGTACTCAACTTAATTCTCATTTCAATCATAAATCAACAAATCGGTTTTGCACAGGATGTTTCACAATCACACGTCCCCGATGGTGCTATGGTACGTCTGGGAAAAGGCAGAATAAACGGGATAACCTATTCCGCAGATAGTACTCAACTTATCATCGCCAGTAGCATTGGGGTTTGGAGATATAATATAGATACCGGTGAAGAATTCCCTTTGCTCACAGAATATACCGGTTTTGTTCCGAGTATCGCGTATTCTCCAAACGGTCATATACTTGCAAGCGCAGATGAGGATAGCAGTGTGCGTTTGTGGGATGCCAATACCGGGCAACCAATCGCTCCACTTGCTGGACACACCGATTCGGTGACCTCCGTAGCATATTCCCCGGACGGGAATATGCTTGTCAGTGGCGGTCGGGATAATACAGTGCGTTTGTGGGATGTCAACACTGGACACCTTAAGGCAACGCTCACTGGACATTCGGATTGGGTGACCTCCGTAGCATATTCCCCAGACGGCAGACACATCGCCAGCGGCAGCGAAGACAGTACCGTGCGTTTGTGGGATACCAACACGGGTGAATTGACTGCTACGCTCACTGGACATACTGGTTGGGTTTATGATGTAGCCTTCTCACCAGATGGTAGGTGGATAGCCAGTGGAAGTAGAGACCGCACGGTACGTCTGTGGGATGCTAATACAAGCCAACCTGTTGCTATATTTATAGGGCACACCGGCTCGGTGACTTCTATCGCGTATTCGCCCGACGGTCGCACAATCGTGAGTGGAAGCAGCGATAATACTGTGCGTTTATGGGATGTTATCACTGGCAAATCTATTGCCATGCTTACGGAACATACGGGTCAAGTGACATCGGTTGCGTATTCCCCCGATGGTCGCACACTTAGCAGTGGAAGTGGGGATGGAACCATACGTTTATGGAACACCGATACCGGTAAACTTATCGTTACGCGCACAGGTTATATTGATAGGATAACTTCAGTAGCGTATTCCGCCAATGGTACAACACTCGCCAGCGGGTGTGCGGATGGAACCGTACGTTTGTGGGATGCTAACATAAGTCAACCCCTTCCCACATTTATTGCACATCCCAACGAGGTAGCTGCTATAGCATATTCCCCGGATGGTCGGACAATCGCGAGTGTCGGAGGTATTGGCGATAATACCGTGCGTTTATGGGATGCCACGACAGGGCAATCACTTGCTGTACTCACTGGACATGTTTCCTCCGCTTATACTGTTACGTATTCCCCGGATGGTCGCACAATCGCCAGTAGTGGTGGATTTGGAGGAAACATTATCCGTTTGTGGAATACTGCCACGATGCAACTCAAAACAACTCTCACCGGACATACCCGTAGGATTAGTTCCATTGCTTTTTCACCGGATAGTCGCACGCTTGTGAGCGGGAGTCGAGATGGGACAGTACAATTGTGGGATGTCAACACTGCACAACCCAAAACTACACTCACAGAGCATACTGACACCATTTATGCCGTAGCATATTCCCCGGATGGTCGAACGATTGCAAGTGGCGGACGAGATGATACTGTACATTTGTGGGATGCTGAAACGGGGCAGCTCAAAACCACCCTCATTGGACATGCTCACGATGTCCGATCCGTGGCATATTCTCCAGATGGAGACACACTCGTAAGTGGCGGTGAAGATGGCACGGTCCGGTTATGGGATGCTGCTACAGGGTATTCGATTGCAACACTCGCTGGACATACCAGTTGGGTAACATCAATTGCATATTCTCAGGGAGGCAAAACACTCGCAAGTGGAAGTGAGGACGGCACGGTCATTCTGTGGGATTTTACCTTACTCCGTACACAGCAACAACAGCTACAGCAGGCAATATCCCAACTTCAACAGGATCGAGATCAGCCTAAAGTGCGGTTGATTTATTTTCATCCAAGCGACCGCGCGCCCGATCACCGTATAGAATCACAGGCAGATAGGGTGATCAAGGATGTTCAACTCTTCTATGCACGTCAGATGCAACACCACGGGTTCGGTATAAAGACCTTCACGCTTGAAACGGATCTAACCGGCAAAGCAGTGGCGCACCATGTAGAGGGGAAATTTCACGAAAAATATTATCACGACCAACCCTACGACAAAATCTTGGAGGAGCTTGATACACAATTTGACAGATCTCAGGATATTTTACTCGTCTTTTTGGAGGGGGGCGATAGGGACATTCTGGGACATAACGTCTGTGGTCTTGCTGGAACTCATTCATCTGGCGGCGGTACAGCGATCCTCCCTGCTACTGACAATTGTTTTAGTTTTCGTATCGTTGCCCATGAACTTGGGCATGCTTTTGGCTTATATCACGATTTTAGTGAACCCAATCTTATGGATGATGGCAGCAGATACTTGGCTGAACTTTCCCCATGTGCCACTGAAGCGTTAAATGTACACCCATTTTTCAACACCCCTCAGGACGATCTCGCACCGACAACCATTCAGCGGTCGCCGCTGTTTGCGTCTTCGTCCAATATTGTCCGTCTCCATTTTGAAGTAACTGATCCGGATGGTCTCTATCAAGCGCAGTTAATTACGCCATCAACGCCTCAAGATCCGATTCAAGGATATAAAATGCTTGACTGCAAACGATTAGACGGCGAACGTGCCACAATCGAATTTACTGTCTCTGAATTAATAGCGGTCCCAGAGATTTTTATAGGTCTTCAGGTGATTGATGTTCATGGAAATGTGACACTACAGTGGCAGAAAAACGAGATAGATCCCTTCGGACCTCTTGATGTGAACAAGGATGGGGTCGTGAACGTCTTAGACCTGGTATTGGTTACCTCACACTTCGGGCAGACGGAGACATCAGATCGTGCAGATGTAAATAAGGATGGAGTCGTGAACATTTTAGATCTGGTGTTGATTACTGATGGGATAAAAATTGATAACTAACAGAGGCGTTCATTTCTCTTGTAGGCAAGGTCGCTGAATTCCGAATCTTGATTACTGATGGCTGATAACCGACAACCGATAACTGTCGTTGCATCTATTTCGTGTACGTGATAGGATACACGCATAAGAAAGCGTTATCTGCTGGAGGTTAAAATTTATGAGTCGTATACGGATAGGTGTTATCGGTTGTGGTGCAATCGCACAAGTACATCATCTCCCCAATCTTACCGCGCTCCATCGGGAATTTGAGGTGCCGATTGTCTGTGATCTCTCTCGCGGTGCTGCACAAGCGGTTGCAAAACGATTCCATGTTCCCCAATTCGTGACGGATTACAATGAATTGTTGGCGACGGATGTAGATGCTGTACTGCTATGCCACGGAGACCCGAAGACGCAGGTGGCACTCGCTGCGTTTGAAGCGGGGAAGCATGTCTTTATTGAGAAACCCGTCTGCTTTTCACTTCAGGAGATGGATGCGATGTTGGCAGCGCAACATAAGGCTGGCACCGTCGCGCAAGCCGGTTATATGAAAGTGCATGATCCTGCTTTCCAGGTCGCTAAGCGTGAAGTGGATACGATGGAAAGTTACCGCTTCGTCCAGATTAACCATCTCCATCCGAATAATAGTTTACACCTAAGCCAATTCGATGTTGAGCGATTCAACGATGTTCCAGCGGACGCGTTTAAGCCAGCGGGCGCGGCGCGTGAAAAAGCACAGGCAGAAGCCATCGGAGAGTTGTTATCACAAACCGGACTTGAAAGCGACATCCAAAGCAAGGCAGCACGAGTGTTCTATCTGCTTGCTGGCAGCATGATCCACGACATCTATAGCCTACGGGTAATGCTCGGCTCACCGAGTGAGGTAGTTAGCGCGGAAGTCTGGTCCGAAGGACGCGGTGTGACGATTGTGTTTGGCTATCCGAATGGCGCACGCTGTGTCGCTACGTGGGTAGACCTTCCAGATTTATGGGACTTTAGGGAGACGTTGGAAATCTACGGCGATACCAAACGTGTACTCGTATCCTATCCGACCGGTTTTTCTCGGGGTATCCTGTCAGAAGTGACGATATACGGAATAGATGCCGATGGCACGACCTATAGCAAGACACCTGCGGTTGAATGGGAGAGCGCGTTTGTGAGCGAACTACGTCATTTCCATGCTTGCATCACGGAAGGTGAACCCTGCTATACCTCACTGGAATCAGCGCGAAACGACATCGCACTCATCATCGACGTTGTGCGGTGTTATGTACAACGGGGACCCGTTGTGCGTGAAAGCACATAGATAACAACGCTGTTGGAAAAAGAAAAAAATCTGGGCAGTTCCGAAAACCTGCCCAGATGGTTATAGATATTGTGGTCTGGTGACCGATCCTACTTTGGGATTATTCTTCTTCCACGGGTTCGACAGGTAACTCAGGTAATTCTGGAATCATCCCATCACCTATATCCATATCTTCACCTTTTATCGTGACTGTTATATCTTTATAACCCGTCACGATGAATCCATCAATGATGAGTTTAGCTTCGACAGTCGGCGGTGGTCCAATATCCTCTGGGAATGGTAATCCATCAAGCGGTGGAAAACCTTCGGGGAGTTGTAAATCTGATGGTATTTCACCATCACCGTTCCCGCCGTCCTCACCATCTTCAGGCATCTCGCCGTCTTCTGGCATTTCACCATCACCGTTTCCGTTATCCCCTTCTTCGCCATCTTCTGGCATTTCACCGTCTATTGGTGGCAAGAAATCTTCAGGAAACGGGATATCTCCCGGTAGTAGATCTGTTGGTAATCCTGGGAAGTCTCCACCAAAGGACGGTATCAGGGTTACCGTGATTAAACCTGGATCCACCTGAGCTTCCAGCATCTGTTTAATCAGTTCGTCCAGATTTTTGGGTGTGGGTTGTTCCTCTTCGGCACCAAATCCACCAACTCCGAAATCGGGAACGACTGCGAAATCGGGAACGCCATCAATTGGCGGTCCAAACCCCTCGAACCCAAAAAAGCCAAATGAACTGCCAGAAACATTAATGTTTGCCTCACCGGTGGGAAAGTCTTCAGGAATTTCGAGCGTAATATCTCTCTGGATTGTCCGTTCATCCCCAGCGGCACTCCAGTGGGGAAGCAGCACGATTGAGACCGTCGCACTTTCACCCGGTGTAATCTCTTCAGGCGCGATAACCTCTGTGATCTCTGCTGTGGTGATTTGTGGTTTGTCCGTGACGGAGATTGATACCGCTTTCAGTGTCGCTTTACCAGTACTGTTTGTAAGTGTATCGCTGAAAAACTGGACAATCTGACCTGTGTTTACCAACACATCTTCAGATGGAGAGGCGGAAGCACTCCGAAACGATTCAGTATAAACGGTATCGGTTTCTTGAAACTCGAGCGTAACAGTTGTATCAACAGTAGCATTGCTGAGTTCCATCCGAAGTGCCGCTACAGTAGCCGAGGCAACAAGAGGAATATACGATTCTTGTCCGTACGCCACACGATGATGTTTCTCTATCGCTGTTGAACTATTCGCCGGATGGTAGGAGACCTTGACAGGAATCATTGGTGGCGGTGCACCAAATTCACCGACGATCGCTGGTGTAAGGTCTTTCGTTATCGTTCCGATTGGATTCCCGTAAATGGAAGCAGATTTATAGGATGCCAGTAAATTTGGAACAATGCCATTGGTGACGGCTCTATATACTGGCAATGCGGACTTTCCGGTGCCGTACATCGGATGCCCGAATGCCACAAATTTATCGTCGTAAACTTGGGTCACAGTTCCAAAGCCTATTGCGTTCACAATGTCCCCCGTCGCTATGGCAACCCCAATCATATCGCCTGCTGATAGTTTCGGCGAGGTCCCCGCTGGAGGTGCCGCGGGTGCGCCACCAATATGGGCAAACAATTCAACGAAGTTGCGTTGTGCATCAGGGAGCTGTGTAGAAAATTCCTGAATCTTATGTGGTTGTATTCCGGTGATCATTATAGGCGTTTTAACTGGCGCGTAGGTAGCATTAATTCCTGCAGCTGGCGCGGCAGGTGCAGCCTCTTGCTCGAGAAATTCACCGAGCGGCTGGTGATCAATCGAAGCTTCCATTGCATCAATTGATGTTACCCAGAACCGAGTAGGTGCTGTTGCGAAGAGGTCACCAAGGGCAAGCGCGCCCATGATACGCCCCGGCGGACCGACTGGACTTCCCGACATTCCTTGGGCAATGCCACCCATAGCCTCAGCCGATTCATCCATCAGTTCGCATTCATAAAGTGGAAATCCGAAGCCGAAATCTCGAACGCCACGAAACCGAGCCTGAAGTACAACTCTGCTCGTGCCTTCAAGCACTGTAACGATTTGAACGGGCGTTTTATCCACCAGTTTCCGGGCTTCGTCCTCATACATATTTTCAAGGACGACATCCCCTAAGAGTGGGGCGTTCAATCCAGTTATTGTATCGCTTATCAAAGGATTTTCGGTTTGCATCTGCTCTTCGTCGGGAGAACAGCTCAATTGACAAAAAATCACAATAGCGATGCTTGTCATCATAAAGAATTTTTTCACTTTTACTCCTTGATAAAAATGCTTGACCCCTTAGGTCAGCTCTTGTAAGTTAGGCAAAATCTTTCGATCATGCGTCCATTCGTTGGATTAGTATATTCCAACGCAAATTCTCTTTGAAAAAGATTCGGATTACCTATTTGCAAGTGAGATTTGTAACCTCACTATCGGAAGTGGGCTTAATCCTAAAATCAACTATAACAACGTTAATTTGGGGACAGAAGATTACACGAGGTTGTGAATTATTAACACAAGGGCGAGGATACAATCCTCGCCAGCGTTGGTGGAGAGTTTGTTCCCTGACGAACTGTAAACATATTTTCGGATTCTACTATAAGACTCTCAAACTATTTGTGAGACGCGCTGTACATAAAAATGGCGCGGTTGGGAAACCGCGCCTACATTTTGGAATTTAGAGAAGCCTGGGAATTACCAAGCGACCCAGCCACCATCGACTGCGATTGTTTGTCCAGTCACCCAGTTCGCTGCATCTGACGCTAAGAATAGCACTGCACCGACAACTTCGTCCACCTCGCCGACACGTCCCATCGGGATACGGCGGACGACATCCTCGTAAAATTCTTTACGCTGCAAAAGCACATCCGCGAGCGGGGTTCGAGTAAACGCTGGTGCGACAGCATTCACCGTTACGTTGTGGGGTGCCCATTCAACGGCGAGTCCTTTGGTTAAAAGCACGACACCGCCTTTGCTCCCCGAGTAGGCAGTACGTAATGGACCGCCGACCAATCCCATCGTTGAGGAGATGTTGATAATCTTCCCGTTCTCACGTTCTATCATCGGTTTGACGAGCGTCTGTGTCAGAAAGAACAGACCCTTGAGATTGAGGTCATAGATAGCATCCCAATCCTCTTCGGTTAACTCAAGTGCGGGTTTCGGGCGGTTGGTGCCGGCGTTATTGACGAGGACATCCACTCTACCCCAGACATCAATCGCTTCTTGTGCGCCTTTAGCGACCTGTGCAATATCGCTAACATCGAATACAACTGATTCCGCTTCACCACCGTCGGCGCGGATCTCACCCGCGACCTCTTCAAGGTCAGACGGTGTACGGCTATTCAAAATAACCTTTGCCCCCATCTGCGCGGCGGCGAGTGCGATACCCCTGCCGATGCCTTTGCCCGAACCCGTGATTAACATCACTTTATCTTTTAACTCAAATCCTGGAAACGCCATATTTTAGCCTCCAATTGCTAATTTTAAAGTATTTTCTAATAACATCGCGCGCGTCATGGGACCGACGCCACCCGGTACCGGTGTGATAAATCCAGCGACCTCTTTAACTTCCTCAAATTTGACATCCCCGACTGCCCGTCCGTCAACATGGTTAATACCGACATCAATGACGACGGCACCGGGTTTTACCATATCTGCCCTGATGAATTCGGATCTACCTACGGCAGCGATGAGAATATCCGCTTGTTGTGTTTGCGCTGGCAAATCGGCTGTTCGGGAATGGCAGTAGGTGACGGTGGCATTCCGATTCAGCAACATCAACCCGACAGACTTACCGACGAGTGGGCTTCTACCAATACAGACGGCATGTTTGCCTTCGATCTTTTCGCCTGTCAATTCAATCAAACGGATAATTCCGGTTGGTGTACAAGGTGTCACATGCTCGCGATTGATGAGCAGATTCCCTAAATTGACAGGGTTTAACCCGTCCGCATCTTTATGCGGGGCGATCATGTCAATAACCGCCTCTTTATCTATGTCCTCCGGTAGTGGCATTTGCACAAGGATTCCATGGATGTCCGTTCGCTCGTTGAGAGTTTCAACGTGTTCAATGAGACTCTTTTGGCTAATAGTTGCTGGTAGACGATGGACTTCGGAATGGAAATGTACCTTCTCACAATCACGTTGTTTATGTTTGATATAGAGCGTTGACGCGGGGTCATCGCCGACTTGGACAACAGCGAGCCCTGGGGTAAACGTCAGTTTTTTTAACTTTTTCCGAATTTGGGTCCGGGTGCGCTGTGCAAGACGACTACCATTAAGGAGTTCGGCTGACAAATCCCTTTTCCTCCAATTTATGCTTCTCTTGAATCAATGTATTATCGCAAAATTATTTGATTCCCCAGTAGAAGAGGTGCCGAGTTATGACACTTCTAAAGCAAAAGAGAGCCGCCTATAGAAGTTGGTGACTCTCTGACGCTAAAAGCCCTATTCAGTACCGTTTTGTGGCACGCCGGGAGGCGGTTCAGTGAAGGTCTCGCCGCGCTCCTCCGCCTCTGTTCGACGGGCATGCCAAGCCACGATCTCTTGATAAACCTCGGCTTTGCCTTCCGCTTTGCCTTCCGCTTTGCCTTCCGCTTTGGCTGCCTGAATTCGTTTTTCTTGTCTCGCTAAATACCAATCTGACAATAACATGAGGAAATCTATGCCTCCCACTATCATTCCAACAAATGCTCCCCCAACGGGGATAAAGTCCGAAGTATCCTTCAGTACATTTTGAATGGATTCGTGCCCTTTCCAACCTCTTGTTAGTTCATAATCTAAAGCGATGTAACCATAGATGATAACAAAGAAAGAAATCAGAAATAGGGCAACCCCCGCTTTCCCTGTCCGCCAAAAGTCTCTTACGGCTCTCCAGAATACTCCTGATTTTTTCAAAATGTCCTCCATTAAATTAAAAATATAATAGCATATCCGATATAGATTGTCAACGAAAAAATCTGTCGGTTCTATCGGAGAAATCGCGAGCCGGCACTTCACTCCTACAGGTGTCTGTCGGGGTTTGGAAATCTCGCCTGCTACAAAACTGAGAGTCCTATTCTTTTTACGCAAATTGTTGACCTTTTCTAACAGATACTGTATGATGTGCAACAAAAGGTAGGTGAGAAAAATGATTCATGTAGGTGTAGGACATTCGCAAAGTCTCTCCACTGTGGAAGCAGCGGATCGCGCGACGCTTATGGCAATGGGGAACGCCGGGATTGCTAAAGCCGACCTTGCCATTGTGTTTGCTACCATTAACTATCAGACAGAATATGAAGAATTATACCAAGCGGTTCATGCCGCCTCCGGTTGTGATGAGCTCATCGGGTGTAGTGGAATGACTGTCCTCACTTCAGCAGGGGAGTTTGAAGAGGAACCTGCACTCGCTGTAATGGTCCTCCGTAGTGAGCAACTTTCCGCTGTGTCATTTAGTGCACAAGGGACAGCGTCCGAGATTGGGGAACAGATACACGGACGCATTCAGTCGGGACTTGAAGATGACTCGCTCTTGATAATTTTCCCAGATGTTCGTGCTGTGAATCCAGCGGAACTTGTGGAGTGTATCGGTAGTGATGGGACTACCTTGCCTATTGTAGGTGCTGCTGTTTCCGGTGATGCGACGGGCGCGCAAATGTACCATTGGAAAGGTGATCAGGCAACAGCGGGCGGTGCTACAGGTGCTCTCTTGACTGGGGATTTCAGTGCCGAGATCGGTGTTGCCCAAGGATGTCAACCTATCGGTGAGCCGCGTGAGGTCACGAAGGCGGATGGGCGCGTTATCTTTGAGTTGGCGGATGAACCCGCATTAGAAAATTTCAAGGGAACACTACAAGTGCTAACACAGGACGATATTCGGCGGTCGGGTGGCACAGTTTTCGTCGGAATCGCAATGGATCCTGAGAACAAAAATCCGGCCCGCGGTGATTTTCTGATTCGCAATCTTGTGGGTATTAATGAGGAACACGCCGCCCTCGCCATATCCGAGGAAGTGACAGAGGGGCAACTGGTGCAATTCCATCTGCGGAATCCGCTCGCCGCAGCAGAGGAAATCCAAGCAATTATAACGCAGTTGGCTGAAAAAACACGTTCGCAGTCCCCTGCGTTTGGGCTTTATTTTAACTGCTTAGGTCGTGGCAAAGGATTGTATGGCGCGGCAAATCACGACATCGGCATTATCCAAGAGAAGTTTCCGGGACTCCCTGTTATCGGATTCTTCGGCAATTCAGAATTTGCACCAATTGGCGGACACAACTTCGCCCATGCCTATACGGGTGTATTTGTGCTTTGCTCCGCAAACTGAATTTGAGGGACCAAAAATGAATGAAGAACTTTTTGTGAGTCGAGAATTTACACCCGTCGACGGGTTTACGTCCGGAATTGAGGGACCCGCCTGTGACGCAGCGGGCAATCTATACGCTGTGAACTACGAGAGACAGCACACGATTGGTAAGGTGACACCAGATGGCACCGCAAGCGTTTTCATCGAATTGCCAACCGGTAGTATCGGCAACGGTATCCGTTTCGACAGTGAAGGTTTTATGTACATTGCCGACTACACGAACCACAATGTCCTCAAAGTGGATATGGACACACGGAACATCAGCGTTCATGCACACGAACCGACAATGAACCAACCTAATGACATCGCTATTGGTGCTAACGATATTCTCTATGCCAGCGACCCGAATTGGGCTGAGTCAACTGGGCAAATATGGCGGGTGGATACAGATGGAAAAGTAACGCTACTTGAAGCGGACATGGGCACGACAAACGGCATTGAGGTGAGTCCTGATGAAAAAGTGCTGTATGTCAACGAATCGGCGCAACGTAACGTCTGGGCTTATGACCTATCGGCTGGAGGGGAAATCAGTAACAAACGCCTCCTAATCCAGTTTCCTGATTTCAATATGGACGGGATGCGGTGTGATATTGAAGGCAATCTCTATATCGCCCGGCACGGTAAAGGCACGGTGGCAAAACTCTCCCCCGCAGGTGAGGTGTTATTGGAAGTGCAGTTAACGGGTAAGCTCTGCTCGAATATTGCCTTTGGGGGGCCAGATGGGTGTACCTGCTACGTCACGATGGCAGACCGTGGGAATGTAGAGGTGTTTCGCGCTGACCTCCCCGGTAGAAGTTGGCAGCTGTTCCAATAAACCAATTTTGTGCCAGAATCAAAACATATTTGACAGGTACCACGATTTGTGGTATTATTATACGTATAACTATCTATTATGGAGGTAACACGTGAAACAACTGTTTATTATTTTAATTCTCGCCTTTGCCTGCAGCACTTATGCCGCTGCTGATTTGTTAGAAGGGCTTGTCCTGTACATGCCGCTTGATGAAGGGAACGGTAAAAAGACCGAAGATTTCTCGGAAAACGGCTTTGAAGGTGAACTCACCGGCGGTGCCAAGTGGGTTGATGGTAAATTTGGGAAAGCACTCGAATTTAGCGCATCCAGTGATTTTGTTGCAATTGAGGATGACGAAGCTTTTCACATTGAAGATGAAATCACACAGGCCGCGTGGATTAATCTCAACCGACTGCCGAGCGCACACGCTATTGTTTTCGGCACCCGTATGGGTGGCGGTGGAAGACACATCGGATTCGGGTACGGGATGAACCCCGGAAACGGTATCAAAGTCTGGACGAATGGTGCCGGTGGTGGATTCTTGGACATCAACGATAACAAAACAGGCTTGGATACCGGTAAATGGTATTACCTTTCCTATACCCACACATCGGACAACAAAGGCAAGGTAAAAATTTACGTGGATGGCAAGGTAACCCACGAACAGGATTCTAATAATCCGGTAGCACCTGCAGGGGCTACGAGCCAAATTCAGATCGGCACATGGTCGGGTGAGGCATGGCCTGGTATGGTTGATGAGGTTCGTCTCTGGAACCGTGCGCTTTCTGACGACGAAATGGAACAGAGCATGGAGATGGGGGCTGACGAGTTCTTGGCTGTCAATCCGAAAGATAAACTCGCCACATCCTGGGCCAAGATTAAGAAGCTTCGCTAACGGAAACGAGGCGGCAATTTTTGTCGCCTTTTTCTTTTTATAAAAGAGCCAAGCACGCTGTCCCCTATGAAAAATTACAAATCTGTTTTAAAACGCCTTGAAAAAACCGCGAAACAGTATACCAATATCGCGCCCGAGAACGGGCAATTTCTCTCTATTCTTATCCAATCTATTCAGGCGCGAAACGTCCTTGAAGTTGGGACGAGTAACGGATATTCGACAATCTGGATTGCCGCTGCTCTGAAAGAGACCGGCGGTAGACTCATCACGCTTGAGTTTGACCCGGGACGAGCGAAAGAAGCACAGGCGCATCTTCAGGAAGTCGGGCTGGACAGCATCGTTGAGATACGCGTTGGAAACGCACTTGACGAAATCCCGAAGTGCAACGTAACCTTCGATCTCGTGTTCCTTGACGCTGAGAAAAACGAGTACCGACGCTATCTTGAATTAGCGTTGCCGAATATCCGTACGGGTGGTCTCATCGTCGCAGATGACACCGTAACGATGCGCGATGAAATGCCGGATTATATCGAATACGTCTTTAACACGCCAATATTAAGCTCAGTTGATATTCCCTTGGACGACGGTATTATTGTGAGTTACAAAACCGGAGATTAAGATATAGTCATACATTAAGATACCAAGAGGGCATCCAAAATTTCGCTCCAATCTAAACTCTCAGACAAATCCACCCGTTTTACCGAATCTGTCATCCGTGGCATGACGCAGCTCTGCCTGCGCTACGATGCGATCAACCTATCTCAAGGCACGCCAGCGTATCAACCCCCTCCCGAAGTCAAAGCCGCAGCGATTCAAGCAATCCAGGAAGGATATAATCAATATAGCATCACGTGGGGAGCACCGACGTTTCGAGAAGCAATCGCGCAGAAGATGACGACGTTTAACGACATTCCCACCGATCCTGACAGGAACGTCACCGTCACCTGCGGTTCAACGGAGGGCATGCTCTCCTCGCTCCTTGCAGTTATCAATCCCGATGACGAGATTATCATCTTTGAACCCTTTTATGAGAACTACGGACCGGATACGATCATCTCTGGTGCGAAACCGGTCTATGTAGCATTGCAGGAAACACCGGTACCTGACGGCACTCTTCAATTTACTTATGACGCAACTGAACTCCGAGATGCTTTCTCTGCCAATACGAAAGCAATCATCATAAACACTCCGAATAATCCGCTCGGCAAGGTGTTTAGCCGAGACGAACTTCAACAGGTTGCTGACCTCTGCTGTGAGTATGACTCGCTCGCTATCACTGATGAAATATATGAGCACATGATTTACGATGGAAGACCGCATGTCAGTATCGGTGCTCTGCCGCAGATGCGGGACCGGACGATTACTGTGTCAGGATTAAGCAAAGCGTATTCAATGACTGGGTGGCGATTAGGTTATGTCGTCGCACCAGAGCTGCTAACCGATGCGATCCGAAAAATGCACGATTTCCTGACAGTCGGGGCACCCCACCCACTTCAGCGCGCTGGCGTTGTTGCCCTCAATTTGCCACCGAGTTATCATCAAGAGCTGGTCGCGAAATATGATAAGAATCGCAAACGTCTCGTAAATGACCTCACAGAAGCCGGGTTTGTCTGCCATCAGCCGGAAGGTGCCTATTACATCATGACCGACATCACCGATTTTGGATTTCCGGACGATACGGTTTTTGCCCACTGGTTGGTGAAGGAGATTGGCGTAGGCGGCGTGCCGGGTTCCAGTTTCTACAGCCGTCCGCACTTCGGCAGGACGAAGTTTCGGTTTATGTTCAGCATGGCGGACGACATCCTCACTGAAGCCGCTGAACGATTGATGCAAATCAAAACGAAAATCTGATAAGAATAGTTTTCAGTTTTCAGTTTTCAGTTAAGAGGGTTTCTAGTCCCTGTGGGTGTGGTTTGTAACCGCACCGATTTTGCGGTTTTCGTTAGAACCAATCCGTAGTCCATAACGTAGTGGAGGACGGATTTGAGGGACGTACCTCAAAGTCAAAACGCACTTCATTACTCCGCAAGGTAAAATTAAAAATGGACATTTCTCTTGAAAATGAAACCCAAGATATCTACAGAAGGGAAATTGAGGCACTTATTCAGCGCGACGAGAAGTATAGAGATTTAGGTCCCGCGGAACTTGAGGCGATTGTGCGTGCCTTTGAATTGACTTTGACAAACGGACGTGAGAAGGTCCGAGCACAGATGCTTTATGACCTCATTCACCAAAAGAGAGACGATTGATATGCAGTTAGAACGGATCCGGCTTAAGACTTTTGGCTGTTTCCAGCAGCGCGATTTTGAACTCCATAACGGCATTAATCTCATTTTTGGTCCCAATTTCAGTGGGAAAAGTACGCTTGTCAACGCCATCTTCTTCACACTGACAGGGAAACCGATTGTTCCGCGTGTGGATACCTCTGCCATTAAAAACGCCAAAGCCTATAGCGGTACAGCCGGACTTCAATTTCTCGTGGATGGTGTGCGTTACCAGCTCTACCGTGCTACCGGGAAGCGCATCCAACTCCGTTCTGAGAAAAACGGCGCGTGGCAGATCCTTTTTGATGAGAAGCGAGTCAAGGTGACGGAGACCATGTTGCAGGAGCAATTCGGGATTATGCACGAGCAACTTGCCCTCACTACTTTCCTCCGCGAGGGAGAGATTTTTGAATTCCTCGCCCGCCAGACAGCGAGCCGTCGCGATATCCTTCACACCCTCCTCGGTATCGATAGGTTGATTGAGGTTCGGCAGCGGTTCATCGACACGCGCCGTATCGCTAAGCGAGAACAGGGAAGGATCCATGCCCATCAAAATAGTCTGCGGTTCAATGCTAAGAACGCAAACGAAGCCGAGATCAAGCGGATTGAAGCGAAGTTGAAAGATTTGGAAGCCGCTTACGGTGCTGAAACGGGTGATGCTGCACTGATCGCAGAGTGGCTACAGCACCAGAACCGCTTGCAAAAACAATTGGATACGCTGACATACGAACAGCGCGAGGCATTGAGTGGTTTCGAGGGTGTCGTACATCTGCGGAAAATGATAGCCACAATTGAGGCTGCCGTTCAGGAAGCCGTCGGATTAGAAACAAAACGTGAGAAACTCATACAGCAAATTGGAAGTCATGAATCACAAATTATGGCGTTGACAAACGTCTGTGATACGCTCCGTACCTTGATTGAGAGTAACGACCAGCACTGTCCAACCTGCTATCAAAAGGTTGAGCAGGAAGTGGTGCAACAGATTATTGATGAAAAAGAGACTGAAAAATCGCAACGCCAAACTGAATTGGATGCCTACAAGCAATCTTTGGACACAGAAACCACAAATTTAGAGAGTCGGCGCGAACTTGAAGAACGGCTGCAAACTTTGCTGAGACTTTTGACGCAATTTGAACAACGCTCTGGTGAAATTGAGGAGATTCAAAACGAACTCCGTACACTAACTTCTCGTTTGGCTGAGAGGGGCATCCAAAAAGGTGAACAATTGCCTTCTGAAGCATCTGCCGGTCTTGACAAACCGAAATTGAAAGCCCAAATTGATCAGGAACGGAAACGGCTGGATCAACTCAAGCAACAAGAGGCTGTCCGCTTGGACAGACTTGGTGCGCTCCAGAGAGTAAATAGAGACGCAGCAAAGGTTGAAAAGACGCTCCTGAGTTTAGAACTCGCCTGTGCAGGCGTTGACAAAACCATCGAAACCCTCCAACAACAGATCCTAAAGCCTGCCGAGGCGGAATTGCATCACTGGCTCGAAAGGATGCAGCTCTTCGGACAAACGCGCGTTGACTTGCAACGCCAACACCTACTCCCTTCACTTACAATAGATGGTGTCGATCGAAGTTTAATGTTGCTCAGCGGTAGCGAGAAGATGTTTCTCTATCTCTGCTTCAAAGTTGCACTCGCCAAGGTATTGGGTAATCCTGGTTTCTTCGTGTTCGACGATCCAACGCTCCATTTAGATGGTGAACGGAAGGCGTTGATGGTAGACTTTATCCGTCAACTCGCTGAAGAGCATCAGGTGGTCGTGACGAGTTATGATGAGGATGTCCGTTCGGGATTGGAGGGCGCGCATCTCATTGAGATGAGCAGAGAAGCATAGAGAGATGGGATGTTGAATTTATTTTTTCAATTGGATACACTTAATGCTATACCACTCCTACTGATGAGAGAGCAATGAAAACGTTTGGAACCGAAGGTCCCGTGTCCCCAGAGAAAAACTACATTGTCAGCCGGACTGCTGAACTCACTGACTTTATTGATCGCATCAAACAGGGAAAATACCTTGTTATTTTTGCACCGCGCCAAACTGGCAAGACTACATTTTTCCAATTCGCACTTGATATGCTTGTCGCCGAGGATTCAACTTATTTCCCTATCGAACTTAACTTTGAAGCGTATGTAGATGTAGATCCAGTCGATTTTTATAGAAACCTTGTTGAAGATATTCGTGAAGGGATGTTACACAATTTTGAAAAATATGGAAGCCTGCCTACTGAAGCATTGGTGTCTTTTTTAGACACCGCAGAGATAACGGATCATCTGTCGATGCTAAGGTTTTTCCAACGTTTGGCGAGCTTGCTTGGTAATCAAAATTTTGTTGTTATCATTGACGAGTTTGATGCCATTCCCAAAACTGCTGTGAGAGGTTTCCTCCATTCGTTGCGCCGTATCTACCTCACCCGTAGTGCTCCGCAATGTCCACACAGCGTCGGCATTGTTGGTGTTAAGAGCATCGCCCAACTTGATTACGACCGCTCAGTATCCCCCTTCAATATTCATGACGAGTTTGCGGTGTCCAATTTCACCCTCGAACAGGTGCGTGAACTTCTTGGACAATATACAGACGAAGTTGGCCAAGCCTTCGCGCCTGAAGTCATCGAAAGTCTTCACAAACAGACAGGTGGACAGCCCTTTCTCGTCAACCGATGCGCCCAAATTCTCACAACAGAACTGGAAATTCCAAAGACTGGACCGATTACAATGGAGCATTTCTCAAGCGCACATACGCGGCTCCTTCGGGAACAAAACCGCAATATTCAGCATTTGTTGACGAATATCCGCAGAAACCCGCGTTTTGAGAAAATCCTGATGCAGATCACCTCTTACGATGAAGGCGTGGCTTTCAACTTGGACAATGAAGCCATCAGCAAACTCGTTACGTATGGCGTGATTGAGGAAGATACCGGTGGTGTGTGTAGGATTGTTAACCCAATCTATCAATTCCGTATTATGCAGGCATTCAAGCAACCCATTAACGGCTTAGAGCGGGACTACCTCCCGGAAGACACCCGTGCCGGCTTTCGCGATTACCTTACACCTGATGGACACATCCACATGCAATCCCTCCTTGACAACTTCAAGGATTTCATCGCCCGCGCAGGTTTCAGAATACTGCAAATTCCAGACACACCCCACGAGTATGTCGGGCAGTATCTCCTTTTTGCCTATCTCGACCAATTCGTTCGTCTCGTTGGCGGGAACATGTACCTTGAGGTCCCAACCGGGCGCGGCAGAATGGATCTGCTCATTCTCCACGATGCCCGCAAGTATGTGGTTGAAACGAAAATTTGGGAGGGTGATCTGCTCTATGAGGCGGGTAAAGAGCAACTCGCGAAGTATCTCAGCATAGAAAATGCCGACGAAGGCTATTACGTGGTATTTGATCATCGCAAAAATCCGGAACCCCGGGTAGAAACCGAAACAATACAAGATTTAACGATTCGGAGTTATGTCATTCCTGTCGTGCAAGCTCGTCCCTCCACTCCTACTGTCCATATTTAAACACAACCTACCAAACGTAAGTTCGACATAAAAATAGGGTGAGGTCTCTGTGCCTCGCCATTTTCTTTACGCTGAGGAAAGGGATGCTTAAAATCGTTCAAGATAAATATCACCCTTGTCTTCTTGCATGTTGCTCCAGACGACAACCCATTCCCCGTTTCCAACGGATGCCACAAAAGGTGGGTAGTGTTTTCCCGTGCTTGTAGAGATGGGCACGCCGTTTTTTTCCCATAACAGAGTTCCTGATAGATCAATTTGCTGTCCGTAGATGGCATCTTTACTCTCTTCACCGAAGTCTTCCCGGTAATCTACCCATGCCACGGAAAATCGATCCTGCTCAGTCTGCACGATGAACGGTTTGTCTTGGTGACCGCCCGCTGTGCAGAGCGGAATGCCGTCCTCTTTCCAGACAGGGGTTCCGTCCGCACGGATACGCTGCGCGTACAGGTCAGAATAGATATCGCGTTCGTCGCGCCAAACGGTGATAAAACCCCCTTCGCCGTCGTTCACAATTGAGGCGTGTTTTTGGATGCCCGGTGCAGTACAGATGGGAACACCAGTGTCCTGCCACAATTTACTGCCGTTAGGACTCATTCGCTGCGCGTAGAGTTGATCGTTGATGAAATTTTCGTACACCTGCCAAAGCACGATAATACCGCCTTCGCCATCGGCAATCACACGCGGTTCACCTTGCATCCCTTCTGTTGGGGAGACAAGGCGCGGACTCTCCCACAACGGTGTCGCGTCTAAACGCATCCGATACGCCATGATATGCCAGGCATCATATCCGATAACATCCCACCAAACCACATAGAAGCCTCCCAACCCATCTGCAACCAGAATTGGCTCGCTTTGTAGAGATTCCGATGGAAAAACGGGGATTCCATCGGGTGCCCACATCGTTTCTCCTTTGGCATTAACCCGTTGGATGTAAAGGTCTTGGAATTCAGAACTTCGGCGTTCATCTTCCCAAATAAAGATGGCACCGCCTTTACCATCGCTCAAGATCGCCTGTGTTGATTGGTCTGCGTTATTTGTGCAGATAGGAATCCCGTTTGTTTGCCACAGAATCTCACCGTCGAGCGTCACTGCTTGGGCGTAAATATCCCAGTTGCTTCTGACACGTCTATCGTTCCAGACGACAATCGCGTGCCTGTCGTGTCGAATCATCCGTAAGCGACGTTGATTTCTACCCGCTGTGCAAATTTTTATACCGTTCTGTTCCCAACGCGTTGTGTTCGTGGAGTCAACACGTTGGGCGTAAACATCCCAATCCTTACCAGTCCGATAATCCTCCCACATAACGATAACACCGTTTTCACCGTCGTCCACGACCCATGGAAGGAATTGTCCGTCTATAGCGGTTGAAACTGGAATTTCAGCCGACGTGGTCCTGCACAATAGGCAAGAACCTACGAGTAATAGGAATATTAAGAGGCGTTTCAGTCGATGAAAAGCGTTTTGGGTGTCCATAAGCTGATTAAGATTCCCTTTGTATACAGATTGAGTTCTTCCCAGCGTTCTATAGGGAGTTCAATGTGGGCGAGTGCTGCTGTCGGCATTCGTTCGATGAGTCCTGTCAGATGGCCCACGAGCTGTTCCATTGTGGGGTTGTGTCCAACCACCATAACGCACTGATATTTGTTCGGAAGTGCTTGTAATGTTTCAAAGTAAACTCCCGGTACAGTATCATAAAATACATCTAACTTTTCTACTTTTCCTATATAACCGGACGTTTTTGCGACTTTGCTCGCTGTTTTTCTTGCACGCTTTGCCGATGAAGTGAGGATCCGATCAGGAATTAATCCTTCTTGACGTAGGTGTTCGCCCATACGCGGCGCATCGCGTTTACCGCGTCTATTGAGAGGGCGGTCGTAATCGGAGAGTTCTGGGTAGTTCCAACTGGATTTGGCATGTCGCAGAATCAGAAGTGTTTTCATTTTTTAATTTTACCTTGCAGTTCAGGGATGTGGTTTGTATCCACGCCTTCCGGTGAGTATCCAAAGAATTAAGGACTTTACGAGGCATTCCTCGTATTGTATCATAATTGGGACAGCATGTCAATTTTTGACTTGCATTCTCAAGGCTTTTGTGATATTATTTAATAAAATGTCTGTCAACGATTTTATGGAAATCTCCGTTATAGAGTCTAAATGTAATTTAAACTCTTAAGGAGATAGACAAATGTTATCTAAAATTAACGGAATACTCATTACACTAATGTTCGCGATGCTGTTTGGCGGCATCAGTGGCTGTTACATTGACACTACTGACGATAGAGATGATGAACCGCCCGCTATTCCGCGTGGTGTCAGAACGATCACAGGGGACGAACAGGTTACTGTTGAATGGTATCCTAACGGCGAATACGACTTGGCAGGCTATAGAGTGTGGCGAGGTCCCGACGGCACGAATTTTAATGAAATGTTGATAGAGGCACCGCAAGGCACCACACGTTACACGGATACAACCGTGCGAAATGGAGTGACCTACTATTACGCTGTTTCCGCTTATGACATTCACGGAAACGAAAGTGATCTCAGCCCTGAAAATGCTTGGGATACACCACGACCGGAAGGACGAAATATCGCGCTTGATGACTACAACCTTTTTCCTGAAAGAAGTGGTTTCGATTTCTCACAACCGCAAAAAGGGAGTATCCCGTGGGATGCCGCCGCAACCGATATCTATTTTGGACTTGATATCGAAATCGGTGTCACCTATCTCTATTCCGATAATGAAACGCTCATGCAGGATTTAGGGTATCACGAACACTTTGATGAAGTTGATGTCGTTCCAGAAGTCGGGTACACGACGCTATTTGTTGAACTGCTCGAAGGACATATCTATGCTATCTATACACCCGATGGTAATTTCGCCAAGATTCGGGTGCGCGAGCTTTATGACGATGCCGTCATTTTTGATTGGGCATACCAGACGGATCCTGAAAATGTCCAATTGGCTCCGTCTCTCAAGATCCCTTGATGAGGAGTGCACTTCATGACAAACAGACTTGAGGCGGCACAGGTGTCGCCTCTATTATACATGCTTCTTACATTTCTGCTTGTTTTCATCATTGGCACTGTTTCGGTGAACGCTGAAACCAAAACCACTGATGAGAAATCTAAGCCTGAAAATCAAAGTACTCAACCGCTTCTGCGTAACTATTTGAATACGCCTGAAACTGAATCGGAGTATCCACTGTTCCGGTCACACCCAGAGCGCTACTACCCTGCGCTTGATCTCCAGAAGGCAAGGCGGTTATCAATACTTATGCCGGGTTTGGGTCAAGCTTACGCCGGTAATTACACAAAAGCAACGCTTTTCCTTACCGTTGAATTGGGTACGTTTGCATTTGCTGGTTATAACATCGCGCGCGCCCTACATTACAATAAGCAAGATATTTTTGAAACTGGATTTCAGGACATCCGGACAGGTGAGTTTTTAACATACGATCAGGGACGTACCCGAATGAAAAACCACGCATTTCTCAGTGGTGTTCTTCTCGCAACAGGCATCGGGATCCATATTTGGAATATTTTTGATGCCCCGAAGACTGCCGAAGCGTATAATAATCAAAGATTTTCCGTGCAAGTGCAACAAAGGAGTAGTGGTATCAGATCTCTAATCTTTACACATAGGTTTTAACATCCGCACCTACCGGGTCTGGGGTGAAAAATTTGCAGTACGCAGAGCACCTAATCTTCATCTTTCTTCTTATAGGCTGTCTTGCCGTAAATGGCACCTCCCAATCGCTTGTTGAAAGTCCAAACATTGCGCCTCACCCACTACGGGTCGGTGAAAAGTTAACTTACAATATTCATGTGGCAAAAATGCGTGCTGCTCAACGGACAGACTGGATTGTTAAAGAAGAAGCAGTAAATGGAGAGACGGTTTATCATATCCAGTCTGAACTGAAAACCCGTGCTCTTTTTAGACTCTATAGTTTTGGGAGGCAGGAAGAAACGTATTTGAATCCAAAGACACTCTCACCCATCCGCTTCCGAAATCAGTTGCGGGATCAAAAATATCGTGCTACTGTGACAATTGATTTCCGAGAGGAAACAGCAGATTATGAAAAAATCTCGCGCCCGAAGCCGAAATCGCCTGACAAACGCGAGGCAAAAGTATTAGAGATACCTGCTGGTACACAAGATGAACTGTCAATGCTCTACTTCCTACGTTCTAAACAGCTTGCAGTTGGTAAAACTTATTTCTTTCCGCTTATAGCGAAGGGCAAGGTTCAGAAGGTTACGCTCACTGTTGAGCGCAGAGAGAAGGTAAAGAATAAGAAATTGGGCATCGTCACAACCCTCGTTTTACGAACTTCAACAGGGGACCGCTTCTGGTTCACGGACGACAAACGTCGGATACTCGTCAAAGCAGCAACCAAAAGGGGACGCTGGACAGCAAATGCTACTTTAGCCGACATCGAATTTACCGACTGAGACACGGCAGTCGGCAGTTAGCAAAGAGGTTCCTTACTGAAAGCCGATCGCTGATCCGCACTTCACTGGTGAGGTTGGGAAACCTCATCTGTTGATGGTTAACTGCTGATGACTGACAGTTTCTCGTTTTGTAGGAGCGAGCTGCGCTCGCGATTCTTGCTGGCGGCTGATGACTGACAGTTTCTCGTTTTGTAGGAGCGAGCTGCGCTCGCGATTCTTTCTGACGGCTGATGACTGACAGCCAATTAAGGAAACAGTAGTGATAGAATTTTTACGCAAAACTGAAAATTACCAAACACTGGTGGCATGCCTCAAAGGTGGTAAGCAGCTCCCATGGCTCAGAGGATTGGCAAACGCATCGACCGCGTATCTTTTGGCAACGCTCACTGACGATTTTCCAGAAAAATCCTTCCTGATTGTGCTGCCCTCACAGCGTGAAGCCGAACAAGTCTTGGAAGAGATCTGTACGTACCGGTCATACCCTACCTTGGAAACCGCCCTTACTGCCGATGAACAGCCTGAAATTAACTTGTTTCCTGCTTGGAACCCGAAACTTTTTGATCGTATTGCCCCTCCTAAAAACATTGTCTCAGACCGGATGCGGTGTCTGGAACGCTTAGTCCACGAGGAACGAAGTGTCGTTGTAACAACAAGCCAAGCGATGCTTTACAAATTACCGCCGCGCGAACGTTTTGCCGTAGCTTGTTGTGTTCTTAACCTCGGAGATGAAATAGACCCGGACGATGTCGCGGCGATGCTCATCCGTGGTGGTTACCAGAACGTTGAACTCGTAGAAGTCAAGGGTGAATTTGCACGCAGAGGTGATATCTTAGATGTTTATCCGCTTACTGCTGACACCCCGGTACGCATCGAATTTTTCGGCGATGAAATTGATGCTATCCGCGCCTTTGATCCAATATCGCAACGTTCAACAGAATCGGTTCAGTCGGTTTCATTTACACCGCTACGGGAAGTTTTTTCCGATGATGTATCCGTTGATCATTGGCAAGCCCGGGTGGATGAATTGATTCAGGAGCATGCGACACCGCAATTAATAAATGCTGTCCGGGAAATAACACAAAGTTTAACGGAGGCTGCGTCGTCTCAATATCGGCTTGAAGAATGCCCACTCAATGATGGCATTGAGGCGTTTTTGCCAATGCTCATCCCTGAAACTGGACTCCTCACCGATTATTTACCTGACGATACAATCGTCTGCTTGATAGAGCCGCAGTGGCAGAAGCGCGAAGCATCGCAGATGCACGAGCGGATGCAGGAATTGTTTCAAAAGAAGTTGGAAGAATCGAGCCTCATGGTCCCGCCGGATGAGTTGTTAGTCTCCTTTGAAACACTCAGTATCGAATTAGAGAAGTATCCCGTCATCTCAACGTCTTTGGCACCGCCTCGTGAAGCCGTAGAAAATGCCTTGGAACCACTGCATTTTGAAATGAAACCGCTTGTATTGCCCTCTGGCAACTATCAGACGGTCATTAACCAGATGAAAACGTGGACAGCTGAAGGCATGCAGATTCATGTTTTCTGTGAAACGCCTCAACAGTCAAAGCGTGTCTCTGAGATTTTAGCGGAGCGCGAGTTGTTTCCTCCAGACATTAACACCAGCGTGGGAGCAATTAGTGAAGGGTTTCTCAATGAATCGCTAAATCTTATTGTCATTTCTGAAGATGAACTCTTCGGCAGTCGCCAGCGTCGCCCGATCCGGCACAGACCGTCTACAGATGGCACCCCGATTCTCAGTCTAATCGATCTAAAGGTTGGAGATTACGTCGTACACGTCTCACACGGCATCGCTGTTTATGATGGGATACGCCGATTGGCAATTGATGGCAAATCACAGGATTTCCTAATACTCAAATACAGCGCGGACGACATCCTCTATGTGCCGACCTATCAGGTTGACCTTGTTCAGAAGTATATCGGCAGCAAGGACAATAACTATAAGCCGCGTGTTGACAGGCTCGGGGGGACCGCTTGGGGACGACGAAAAAGTAAAGTCAAAGCGTCAATTGAACAGATGGCGGATGAATTGCTCAAACTGTACGCCCTTCGCCAAGCGCGGAAAGGATACAGTTTTCCGGCTGAGGTGCCGTGGCAAACTGACTTTGAAGCACTCTTCCCGTATCAGGAAACGGATGATCAACTCCAAGCGATTGAAGACGTGAAAACCGACATGGAAGATGAGCGTCCAATGGATAGACTCGTCTGTGGAGATGTGGGTTACGGAAAAACGGAGGTCGCGTTGCGTGCCGCTTTCAAATCTGTTATGTCTGAAAAGCAGGTAGCGATTCTTGTGCCTACCACGATTCTCGCACTCCAACACCACGACACCTTTGAGAAACGTTTTCAATCTTTTCCAGTCAATATTGAGATGTTAAACCGGTTCCGGACACCGAAGCAAATAAAGGAGATTAAAGAGGGATTGGCAAACGGGACGGTGGATATCGTTATCGGGACGCACAGTCTCCTCTACAAAACGGTCGAATTTGACAACCTTGGGCTTTTGATCGTTGACGAGGAACACCGTTTCGGCGTTAAGCACAAAGAGAAAATCAAACAGTTTAAAGAGACGATTGACGTGCTTACGTTGACTGCTACGCCGATTCCACGTACGCTTCACATGTCGCTTGTTGGTATACGGGATTTTAGTATTATTAATACCCCACCAGCAGATCGGTTGCCGATTCAGACATTCGTTATGCCTTATGATAGCGAGGTCATTCGTGAAGCGATCATTACCGAATTAAGTCGTGATGGACAGATATTTTTTGTTCATAACCGCGTTCAGGATATTCAAAGTATCGCGCGAATAGTTCAGGAACTCGTACCAGAGGCGCGTATCGCTGTCGCGCACGGACAAATGCCAGAGCGTGAATTAGAGACCATTATGCTTGAGTTTATTCGCCACAAACACGATATCCTCGTCTGCACAATGATTATTGAGTCAGGTCTGGATATCCCTAACGTGAATACTATCCTCATTAATCGGGCAGATGCCCTCGGTTTAGCGCAACTCTACCAGTTGCGTGGACGTGTTGGTCGTGCGACGACGCAGGCTTATGGCTATCTGTTCTATCCGCAAGACCGAGCGATTACTGAAGGTGCTCAGAAAAGACTCCGGGTTATTGAGGAGTTCACAGACCTCGGTTCAGGTTTCAAAATAGCCCTCCGAGACTTAGAGATTCGGGGGACCGGGAATATTCTCGGTGCGGAACAGCACGGTCATATTGTCACCGTAGGCTATGAACTTTATTGTAGACTCCTTGAAGAGGCAGTCATGGCATTGAAGGGTGAAACAGTCGAGGAAACCGTGGAAACACGTATCAGTTTCCCCGTTGAGGCGTATCTGCCTGATGATTACGTACCGGACAGTCGTCAGAAGATCTCTATCTACAAGAAAATTGCTGGGTTAAAGGATCCGGATGCACTTGATGAACTCCGCGAAGAGCTCAGAGATAGGTACGGTGCGATTCCGGAGCCTACAGAAGTGTTACTGGAGATTGCCAACATCAAGCAGCTCAGTCAACGTCTTGGTATTACTGCCATTGTTGCTGGAAAGGAGCAGGTAAAGGTTACTTTTGACGAACGAAAACCGCGAATTAATGTGAAGAAATTGGTTGAGATTGTCCACCAAAGTAAGGAACTTGAACTACAACCCCCGGCACAACTTAAAATTCGGATGCCGGGAGTAACTGGCACGAATATGTTAATCGAACTGCAACAAACCTTAAAGTTGTTTGTTGCGTAATCGTAAAAGCGAAGCTCCACTGAGAAAGACGTGCTACGCACATTTTCCAAAGTGCGTAAGCCTAACCAATGGGCAGGCTGGATATACGGAAAGGCATTTCATTTCCTAAATCCGCCTGACTGAACCGCAAGGAACATTAAAAATATGAAAAAAACGATTACTATTTTTGTAATTGTCGCTATGACTTGTCTGTTGACATGGCGGTTTGTTCAATCTGATGGTCATGAACAACCTGAACCTGCTATGGACGAGAGCCAAGTGATTTTGGTGGAATACAAATGGAACGGTGAATCCCATCAAATCTCGTTGGCAGACCTGAACGCGGCAATCTCAGAATTGCCGGTTTACCGTCAGCAGAACTATAAGAGTCGAGCAGACAAAGCCGAGTATCTTGAGGAATTGATAGAGGAGAAACTCAAAATCCTTCGTGCTGCTGACGAGGGGTTTGATACGCTCCCCGAACACCTCAACAAACTCGAAGATTACACCCATCAGCTCATGGTTGAGAAGTTAACCGAGGCGGAAGTAGATAATAAAATTGTCTATACCGACGAGGAGCTCATGACGCACTATCAAGCGAATTTGAGTGAATACGTTGAGGATGCCAAAGTTCGCGCAACCTGCATTACCCTTGATGACGAAGATTTCGCCAATGAGACGTTGGATGCTATCAAAGCGGGTAAGGACATCATTGAGATGGCGAAGGAGCTCTCGGAAGCTGGAAAACTTGCTAATGGACCCGGTAGTTCCGACCCGGATGATCCGGGCAATACCTACTTCTTCACAAAGTCTGCCTCACCGCGCTGGGAGGAATTCATTGAGGCTGTTTTTGAGCAAGAAATCGGCGAAATGACGGATGTCCTTTTTGAGACTGATGTCAATGAGGAAACCTTCTACCTCATCTTCCGTAAGGAAGAACACCATCCAGACCGTCAGCAGGAATTCGATGAAGTCAAGAGCGATATCCAAAGGACGGTTGAACGTGAAAAGAAACGCTCACGCATCAATGAATGGGTCACCGAAATTACTGAGAAAGGCAAGTTACGCACCTATCCTGAAAATATTCCGGAACCGCCGAAACCAGAAGAAGCGGAAACCGACGAGTCAGACCAGTAGCAATTAGCTGTCAGCCATCAGTGAAGAAGTAAATCTGTAACAAGAGACCCTATCTTGGTGTACTCGTAGGGCGCAGTAAATTGTTACAAAGAACCCTTTTTGTTGATTGCTGATAGCCATAAGAAAAGGAGTAAAAAATGCTCACAGCAGTTGCCCGCCTCATGGGCAGAATCAATAGTCAGTTCCGGCTTCCGGTTGTCCCTTTACTTTTACTTGGGATTCTTGCCACACACCCTATTTTCTATAGCTGTGGTGACAAGGCAATTGGTGCTGACGGAACAGTCATTGCTGAATTTGATTGGAATGGTAAACAACGCATCACCCTTGAAGAGATGATGCAAGAGATTAGCGAACTCCCTGAGTACAAGCAGCGTCAATATCAAGACAAAGAGGGATTAGAAACCTATATGCTTCTCATGGCAGAGAGTCGCTTAATTCTCAATCTCGCCCGGGACGAAAAGCTCAATGAAGACGCGGAAATTCTCAAGAAGGTTCAGGATTACCTTCACGAGTTGATGGTCAAGAGGATTACGACGCAAGAGGTTGACGATAAGCTCACTTTAAGTGAAGACGACTATATTCAACACTATGAAACGCACAAAGGGGACTACGTCCGCCCTGAGCAAGTGAGGCTTTCATGTATTACGCTTCTTGATAAAGAGCGCGCTGATGAAACGTTCGCACAAATCAAAGGCGGCAAAGACATCCTTGAGGCCGCCCAAGAGCTTTCCGATCGCGGTGAACTCGTCGGTCCTGGGGCGAATCCAGCCACCCCCGGTGACACGAACTACATTGGTCGGGATTCCTTCCCAACGGGAACTGAGCCTTTCTTAGATGCAGCGTTCGCTGCGGAGATCGGTAAACTCCATGATGGGGTTATTGAGGTCGATGTCCAGGGGCAGAAGTACTACATGATATTCCGAAAAGATGAGGCTCGTGACGAATACCAAAAGCCATTTGACGACGAAGATGTTCGTAAGAGTGTCGAGCGGAAAGCGGAACGCGAAAAACGACAACAACTCATGGATGATTGGATTCGTCAGCTTCGTGAACGTGCCGAGGTCAAAACCTACATAGATCGCATCCCGGAGGCACAATCCGAAGAAGCCGAAGAGGCATCGGAGGAAGAGCACGCCGAAGAGTCTTCTGGGGAGACAGAACCTGAAGAGTAGCAAACTCTTGGATGGAAGAAAGGAAGGATGGAAGGATAGGCACCCAATCTTCCTTTCTTCCAACCTTTCATCCCATATCATTTACTGCGAGGAATCATTAAAAAATGGCTTACAGAATTGTTGCTTATCTTATGCTCTGTTTATTGCTCATCAGCAGTAGTGTAAGCGTCAGTGTTGCTCGCACTTTTGACAGAATTATCGCTTACGTCAATGACGATGTCGTAACCAAGCGAGAACTTGATGTCTTGGTGAAGCAACGCGCGATGGAACTCCAGCAAGTCTATCGCTACAGCGAGCGCGAAGCACTCAATGAATCCGAACGACAACGACCTGAACTTCTCGATCGGCTTATCAGACAAATGCTTCTTTTGGAAGCCGCGCTAACCTTGAAGATTACCGTCAGTGATGTGGACATAGAGCAGTACGTTCAAGACTTTAAAAAGAGATACCAAATTGAAACCGATGAGGAGTTTGAAAAGCAGTTAAACCGAGAAGGTATGACACTCTTTGCTTTTCGTGAGCAATCGGAGCGGAACCTTAAAGCGGAGAGACTTGTGATGGGGAGGATTGTGCCGCGATTACAAGTCCGCGACAGCGAGATCCAAAAGTTTTTTGAAGAGAATCGAGACCAATTGCCAACTAAATCAGATAAAGTCGGTTTGCGACACATTTTTGTTGCTTTTAAACCGAATCAAGCCGACCGAGATGCTGCATTTGAAACCGTTCGGAAAGCACTTGATGAAATCGCAGCAGATAACACAAAGTTTGAAGAACTTGCACGGCGGTATGCCCCCAAAAAGAATTCAAGTTCGCAAGCCGGGATGCTCATAGAAGCCACCACTGAAGAACTCAATCAATTTCCAGAGATATTTCAGAATGTCCTGAAAGACTTGGCAGAGGGCGCGCTGAGCGAACCGATTGAGGGAAACGAAGGACTCTACGTGTTCGCTGTGGAACAGAAAACCGACGAGATGATTGCCTTTCGGTATCTCATTGTTCCACTTGTGCCCAGTGCGGAGGCTATGCATGAGGCACGCGAGGATATCGTCGAAGTTTACAAAAAGTTGGAAAATGGTGAGGATTTTACAGCACTTGCCGCAGCACATTCCGACGATGTTGAAACACGAGAGAACGGCGGTGACCTCGGGGTTCGTTCCCTGGCGGAACTCAATCCTAAAACGCGTGCCGTGATTGAAGCACTGGAAACTGGGGCTTACAGCCAACCCCACGAAACTGAATCTGGACTCCACATTTTTAGAGTTGACGAGCGAAATAGCCCTGACCTGAGTGAAGCGGAGAAAAGACAGATCACCTCCATACTCCGTCAGCAACGGTTTCAGGAAGAATGGGATGCGTATACCGACAAACTCCTCGAAAATGCCTACGTCAAAATCCAATTGAAAGAGTAAAAAATCCGTGAGAAAGAACGCGTCTGACGTGCCTACCTGTTATCAGTATCAATACGCGAAGGCGGTGCAGCAGTACGCTGTCCGCATCGCAACGTCAGGAATTGAGCGTATAGTGCTCACGATGTTCGTCATTGCATGTCTGCTTTGTCCGCTACAGGGCGTTATCGCGCAAGATGCGCAACCCTCTGAACCTTCCACGACTGAAACAGCACCCCCCGAATCCACAGATCAAACACAGCAGGAAGAATCCGCCTCAGAACGGTTGAATCCTGAAACAGATGTCCCTGAAGAAGGCATGGTCATCGGCGATGGTGACGATATGGCTATAGTCGATAATTTCGTTCAAATTCACGGGAACGCGCTTATCAAATTTGAGGATGTCATTCTCCGGGCTGACCATATCTGGGCTGACTTTGACGAAAACCTGATGCGAGCTTCGGGAAACGTTCACCTTAAGATAGGAAACGAGGAGACTTACTCCGATGAACTCATCTTCAACCTTGAAAATAAAAAGGGAATTGCCCGCAACGGCTTTACGTTCAGTGATCCGTGGTATTTTGGGGGCAGTGAAATCTTTAAAATCCAAGAGGATCGTTCCTATATCCGCGGCGCGACGCTAACGACGTGTTCATTGGAACATCCGCACTATTATTTCAGTGTTTCTGAAGTCATCGTCCGAATGAATCAGGAGATGATCGCGAAAAATATCGTTTTGCGTATTGGTGGGTTTCCCCTGTTCTATTTCCCCGCGATTCGGCGGGACCTGCGTAAAGGTAAGATCGCGAAGATCATCGTCAAAGTTGGCACGGATAGCTACCAAGGTCCCAACCTGAGTATCATCTTACCTGTGGCACGTAAACGGCGTTATGATGGGGCGTTGCTCTATGATAGGAGTGCGAGACGTGGGCAGGGTTACGGGTTTGAGGGAAAGTACCGATTCAATGACACACAGTTTCAAGAAATCTATATCCCTATCCCTCCGGACGTAACACCGAACCAACGCACGAAGTTAAAGGAGAAGGCGGACGAATTACATGACCGGCTTGATGGTGAATATGACCGCTATTGGTTGCGGCAAATTTTCCTTGAATATAAAATCACTGACGAGGATGTGAAGCGCGCGAAAGATCGCGCCGAAGAACTCCGCACGCAGCTTCAGGAAGAGGATGCTGACTTCGCACAGATCGCACAGAGCAATTCAGACCATTACGATACCCGTTATGATGGCGGGGATATGGGATTCCTCGTTCCCGGTGAAGTTGATGAAGAAGATAACCCGAAACTCGACCCTGTTTTGGAGGAAGCCGTCTTTGCACTACAAGAGGGTGAAATTAGTGCTGTCATCCAAACTGAATCCGCTTTCCATATCTTCAAAGCGGAACAGGTCCTTGATGTCTATGGTGAGCGCGAAATTAAACTCAGCCGTATTGATGTGGCTATTACTGCGAGTGATGATACAGAATACGTCATACGCGAGTTGGCGAACGATATGCTCAAACGTGCCCAGGAAGGGGAGCCTTTTGAGCAATTAATACAAATTCCCGATGAATTTACTGATGTTGCCCAACCCGTCTTGTCAGAACTCAATGAAGGTAAGGGGATGCTGCTAAATGAGATGGAATCCTCTTGGCAACCTTCAGTCAGACGCTTAGAAAATCCAGGTGATGTCACTGAACGTAGACCTATTTCTATGCCCGAAGGACTTTACATTTTCCAACTCATTAGAAAAGAGCAAACCCCAACTTTTGAGGAAGTCGCTGAACAGTTTGAGGCAGAATGGGATGCTTTTTACGAGGAACTGATGAATCCTCCGCCAGAGGAAGCCGTAGAAGATGGAACGCCTACAGATGACATTGGGGATACAGAGCAGAGTCAACCAGTGAATGGAGAGGCGAGCGAAACCGAAGAAGGTGATAAAGCAGAAAACACAACCGAGAACGTTCAACCCCAAGAACCCGATACTGTTACCACTGCACCAGAGCTGCGACAAGCACCTGATCCCACCGATGCTGACGATGCTGCTGACAACAGCACGGATATGGAACAGAGCGAACCGGAGAATGTGGAGGAAGGCGAAACTGATTCTGATCAGGTTGAAGGCGAAGCTACCGACGGAGACGAAGAAGGTGAAACCTCCGAAGAAGACGCGGAGGACGAAGACGAACTTAAGGTCTATCGGAAACACGGATTCCGAGGACGGTGGGAGGATCCGAGTGCCGTAGCCTCAGATGCACAGAGCATGTACGCGGGTGAATTTAGCAGACGGCCCATTCAAACCAAAAAGTCCTTTCGCCTCCTCAAAGTTGATAAAAAACGAACGTATCGCGGGGACATCTACTTCTACGGGGCAGACCGCTACTCCTACGAGCGACAGAACGCCACCCGAATCGGTAGACGTTGGAATATGCGGTGGGCACACACCCAATCCTTCTATACGCCGTGGGATGACCGCCAAGCCGGCAGGCGTCCGATCAATTTCACAGGTAGGACGGAGCTGCAAGCCCGGAATTTTAAGGAAGAATTAAAACTTCCCAGCGAATCCACACTCAACTCTTTTGGAATACTCACTTACGGGACAGGTTTTTCCACCGTTGCTGACGAGGATGTTGATGAGAACGGCAACCTGAGGTTCTCGCGAGAAACTATCGGTGATTTGACAAGCAGGCTTGAAGTGCGACACATTCACGATTTCACGGGTGAAGGCACGACCTCGCTACAAAAGCTTCCGCAGCTCACTGTAAATTTATCGCGGATGCGTGTGGATGCTTTTCCGCTCTTTAAGACCCTTAACGATGGTATGGAGACCCTTGCCGAAAGATTCGGAACCGAAAAGCCATTTCTTTCACTGCTCGCTTTTCCAACCCTTGACAGCACAAGTGTTGACCTTGATTTTGAGTTCGGCAATTTCTTTAGAGAAGTTTATCGCGCTAAAGCGGGTGAAGAGAGAGATGTATTCCTACAGACAGTAGACCTTGGATTTGATGTCCGCAAGCAGTCAACGCTCCTTATTACGCCTTTGCGCGAGCTTCAACTCGGTCTCAATCTCAATACGAACATGGTTTGGCACGACCGGGATCAGGAAAATAATAAGAACATTATAAGGGGGGTTTACAGTTTTAATGGAACTGCTACGAACACCCTGTTCCGTATCTATAATATCAGTTATATCCCCGGAATGCGAAGGTTGCGACACGAAATACAATCCTCACTCCGGTTTAATTATCAGCCCGCTGTCGATCAAGATGAGAGCCTCTATCCTTTCGGTCCCAGTACCTATTTCTATGAACGGAAGAGACTCACGTATAACTTCAATACGAACTTTGAAATCAAGACCCGACGGAGTCAGTCGGCACACCGTATCTTCTATTTTGATACACGGCTTACCGCCGATTTCACTGAATTCGATCCTTTGTATGAGCGTCAATTTGAGCCTATTGAGAGTGATTTTACATTCGTTCCGCTTCCGAGTCGAAACCTAAACATGACCTTTCGAGTTACGCACGATCCGAATCCGCATCCGGTTGATGGCAAACAGTTCAAAGTCGTTGGAATCCGTACCAATATCCGTTATACTCGGCAGTCGTGGAACGTAAGTATCGGTAACTCGTTTAGTAAACGCCATACATCGAGACGCGCGTCGCGGTCTCTCACTGCCACCGGTCGGTACCGTTATAGCCAAAACCTTGAATTCGATCTGAGTCTCATCTATTATCCTATTGATCGGCAGTTTTACTCACAACGTCTCACAGTTACACGTAACCTCCACGATTGGAGTCTCCGAATTTCTTGGAGTCGAGTCGGTATTGACCGCGGCGATCCGCGTTACAACAACGTCCGCCAAGACTTTACATTCCAAGTGAGTCTGATTCAAGAACCCGCGATTTCCATGGGTGTCGGTTACGACGCGACGACTGAAACTTGGGGACTCCGAACCATACCAGCTGGCATGCCTTACAACGCATTTGGCTCCGGCAATTCACTCGGCAGGTCTTACTTCTAATATCTACCCTATGAGCACCAACCTCGCAGAAATCGAAAGTAGACTGTGGAGCGCTGCAGATGAACTCAGAGCCAACTCCCGCCTCAGAGCCTCAGAGTACTCAACGCCTGTGCTTGGGCTTATCTTCTTACGGTATGCAGATCATAAATTTACACAGGCTGAACAAGAAATCGGTCGTGAAGCCGCTACAAACACGCGCAGACGTACCGATCCAAAAACGCAATATCAGGCTCGCGGTGTATTTTATCTGCCAGAGAAAGCGCGGTTTCAGTACCTCCTGAGTTTACCGGAGGGTGAAAACATCGGACAAGTTGTTACGGATGCGATGAAGGCAATAGAAGAAGAAAACCCTCAAGTTGATGGTATCCTACCCAAGACTTACAATCGGCTTGAAAAGAACACGCTTCTTGAACTCCTCCGTATCATGGAACAGATCCCTATGGACATTGAGGGCGATGCTTTCGGAAGGGTTTACGAGTACTTTCTCGGCAATTTCGCCATGAGCGAAGGACAACGCGGCGGAGAGTTTTTCACCCCCACCTCCCTTGTTAAACTTATCGTTGAGATTATCCAACCTTTTCACGGTCGTATTTTTGATCCCGCTTGTGGCTCTGGCGGCATGTTCGTCCAGAGTGCGGCGTTCATTAGCAACCACAAGAAAAATGGAAACCCCGGAGACATCAGCATCTACGGCGTTGAACGCGTCGCCGAAACTATCAGGTTGTGCAAAATGAACCTCGCAGTCCATGGACTTGAAGGCGATGTCAAGCAAGCCAATAGTTACTATGAGGATTCGCATAACTGTCTCGATAGATTTGACTTCGTCATGGCAAATCCACCCTTCAATGTTGATCGCGTAGACATGGAACGCATTAAAGACGATCCTCGATTTCCGTTCGGTATGCCACGCGTTGACAATGCCAACTATCTCTGGATTCAACTTTTCTATAGTGCGCTCTCCGAATCCGGGCGCGCAGGCTTTGTGATGGCGAATTCCGCCGCCGATGCCCGTGCCTCCGAACTCGAAATCCGCACACAGATTATCAAATCGGGGTCAGTAGATGTTATCGTCAGTATCGCTTCAAATTTCTTCTACACTGTTACTTTACCCTGTACCCTCTGGTTTTTCGACAAGTCAAAACCGGATAGTGACAGACGTGATAAGGTATTGTTTATTGATGCACGCCACCTCTATCGGCAGGTGAGCCGCGCACATCGGGAATTCACACCTTTGCAGCTTGAATTCCTTGCCAATATTGTGAGACTCTATCGTGGAGAAATTCCTGAAAATCAACACGACAGCGCGGATTTCCTTACCACGAAATTTCCCGATGCAGCGTATATTGATGTTCCCGGACTTTGCAAGGTGGCTACCGTCGCTGAAATTGAAGCGCAAGGATGGAGTCTCAACCCCGGACGGTATGTCGGTGTTGCTGAACAGACGGCTGACGATTTTGATTTCGCTGAAAGATTTGGGGAACTCAACGAAGAATTGGAGGTACTAAATGCTGAGGCACGTCAATTGGAGGAACGGATTGCTGAAAATGTTGTAAAGATTTTGGAGGATACGGTATAATATCAGATGGAGGCAAAAAATGAGTGAAGAAGTAAAAGTTGAGGAAAGTTCTGGGAATGTGTTTCTGGATATAGGTTTCTCTGAAGAGGAGGCTGAATATGAACAGCTAAGGTCGTACCTTGCCTTTCATGTTTATAGTCTTTTTGAGGAACTAAAATTGACTCATGCAAAAGCGAAGGCACGTTTTGGAATTGATGCAGATGATGTATCTCGAATACAAAAGGGAGATTTCCATCTTTTTACCGTGCCACAGCTGCTTTTACTCTTGAAGCGGTTGAGCCGCAATATTGAAATTCGCATTACACCTTCGGATGAAAAAGTTGGGCACCTGCAAGTTGTTTCAACTTAAGGAAGCGTTTTTTAATGCTACTCAAGGATCGCGTTTGCATTGTAACCGGTGGAAGTTCAGGCATCGGACGAGGTATTGCACTCGAATTTGCCCGTGAGGGTGCGCGTGTTGCCGTTGTTGATAGGCAAGAGACACCCCTTCGCGGCAAGTATCACGAAACCGATGTCACAACACCAACCGTTGCAGAGATCGAAAAACTCGGCGCGCAGGGTATCTTCCTCCAAACCGATGTCGCTGACGAAGCGCAGGTCGCTGACGCTATCCAGCAAACTGTCGAACACTTTGGTGGACTTGATATTCTCGTCAATAACGCCGGTATCCACATCCCGGGTGGCGCGCAGGAGATTTCAATCGCTGACTGGGACAAGGTTGTGGGTGTCAACCTCCGCGGTGTTTTCGTCGCGACGAAACTCGCTATTCCTCACCTAAAGCAATCGAAATTTGGAAGGATTATCCAGATCGCCTCTGTCCATGCCTACGGAGGCGGCGCGGGACCTGCGTATGCCCCCGCTAAGGCTGCGCTCGTCAATATGGTTCGAGATACGGCGTTAGAAATCGGGCAATTCGGTATAACCGTCAATGCTATCTGTCCCGGTTATATTGAGACAGCAATTCAGGATTACCTCACCCCGGAACAGATCCAAGAGGCGTTGGAAAAGACAGCCTTGCCGCGCTTCGGTCTACCGAGAGACATCGGACGTGCCTGTGTCTTTCTCGCCTCCGACGATGCGGAATGGGTCACCGGTGCTTCTCTGCTCGTTGATGGTGGATTCGCTGCAGGCGTGTAGAAAAACTGTATTTCTTCTGTAGGAGCGAGTTTTACTCGCGACTGTTGTAGGAGCGAGTTTTACTCGCGACTGTTGTAGGAGCGAGTTTTACTCGCGACTGTTATAGTAGCCCGTAGGTTGGGTTGAACGGAATTTTACTGAAAACCACATAGACAAGATAACCTCAAATTCGTCAAGAAATCTGAGATCACCAAGAGACGGGTGAAACCCAACGCATTTTCTGATCGCTGATGGAAACCGCCCGCCGACAGCCCATTAAAGGAAAACATAATGCAAACAAACCCATGGGGAACAATCCGTTTTACAGATAAAGTCGCATTGATAACCGGTGGTGCCTCCGGTATCGGCAGAGCAACGGCGAACCGCCTTGCAGCTGAAGGCGCACAGGTTATCATCGCTGATAACAACGCCGAGATGGCGCGTAAGGCAGTCGCCGAAATCCAAGAATCAGGTGGGAAGGCACTTTTTATAGAAGTTGATCTTGCTGATGATGACAGCGTTATCGCCGCTGCGCGGACTGTTGCCGAAAAGTTTTCTGCCCTTCATGCTCTTGTCAACAACGCCGCTATCTTGAGAAGCGGCAAAATTGAAGACGGCGCGTGGCTACCCAATTGGGAACCCGAAACCGCGATTGGTCTCCGAGGCTGGGTGCTGATAACACAACATCTGTTACCACTACTGAAAAAAGAGGATGCCGCGATTGTTAACCTCTCATCGGAAGGCGGATTCCTCGGTAGACCTGGACAGTGGGTCTACGATGCAATCAAAGCGGGACTCGTCTCTCTCACGAAAACAATGGCTACCGAATTCGTCGAATACGGTATCCGAGTCAACGCTATTGCGCCCGGGTGGATTGTTACGGAGATGCATTTCGGTAAAGCACCTGACCCTGCTGCTCGTAAAAAGGAATTAGAGGAAACCGCGATCAATTCGTGTATCATGAAACGGCTTGCTAAACCAGAGGAGGTTGCTGCCGCGATCGCTTTTCTCCTCAGCGAAGATGCTTCTTACATCACAGGACAGACGCTACACGTTGATGGTGGTCGTTGGGGAATGTCCGTCGGTTGATGATTACTGACAGCTATTATTTCACTTATGCCAACTAAAACCCACACCACAGCCGTCGTTCTCATCCCACCAGAAACGGTGCAGCCGCTTATCCAAGCCATCCGCCAGATTCACGACCGGAACTTCAGGCGATGGATGCCACACATAACATTGCTTTATCCGTTCACAGAACGTCGCGATTTCGCCTCTGTTATCCCCGCGCTCATAAAAACCGCGGAACAAGTGTCACCTGTTTCCGTTGAGTTTACGCGCTTTGACGCTTTCAAACACCGCAAATCGTGTACGATGTTCCTTGTTCCAGAACCCGAAGACGAGATCGTGCGATTACACAGTGTCCTGTTGGAACATCTACCAGACTATGACGACACGGCGCGGTTTGCCTGTGGATTCCATCCACATCTCTCGGTCGGGCAATTCCAGCACCGTTCCCTGCCATCCGAACAACAGCGACTCCAAACCGAATGGCAACCGGTCCGGTGTGAAATAGAAGCAATTAGTCTCATTTATCGCTCCCCTGAAACAGATGATAAATTCGTCGTCGCAGAGCAGTTCGATTTCTGACATCAATTTGCAAATCGAAGTGCAGCGCATTATAATATTGTAGGTCAAATTAACTTGAGGTCGTATCGTTTTTCTTTGGTTTAGCGGAGCGGTCCGACAATAGCATATCAATCTTAATTCAGAAAAGGAATTAGTAGTGAACACAAAAACTTTTATCTCGATTTTCCTAACCTTAATCGCAATCTTAATCATATCCGTTTCTGGATGCGAACGAATACAGCAGGTTATCCTATCCGAACCCGTTCCCTCAGACACGGTGTCCACCGTCAAAGTTGGCGTAATTCAACCCTCGAGACTGGCTCCCAATTTCACCAAGGGCGCAGAACTTGCACGTTCTCAGATTAACGAGGCTGGTGGACTGCTGGGAATGCAGGTCGAATTTATCGTCATGGATAATCAACGCGAGCGGGACTTCCCGGATGCCGCGGAAAGTGTCCGCATCGCCCAATTACTGATTGAACAAGAGGGGGTTGTCGCAATCCTCGGGCCCCTCCTCTCAACGAATTCCATGCAGGTCGGACCGGTTGTTTCTCTGCTTCGGCGACCCATAATTACCGGTTCCTCCGGTGAGAAAGTAACCTCAACAGGCGAATTCGTGTTTATTACGGTGACTCCGTCCTCGGTTCAGGGCATGAAAACAGCGCAATTCGCATTGGATCCGACAGAACGCAACGCGAAAACCGCCGCAACCATCCGTCAGGCAGGCGATGTATACTCCGGTGCAGTTGCGGATGCCTTTGAGGAGAATTTCCAAAAGCTCGGTGGGGAACTCGTCGCGCGTGAGGTCTATCAACACGGCGATAGAGACTTCACCGCGCAGTTGACAAAGATTAAAGCCGGGGCACCGGATGTGCTTCTCGTTGCCGGTTTTAGCCCAGAAATTCCGCTGTTTGCATTGCAAGCGAGGAATATGGGGGTTGACGCAACTTTTATCGGGACCAACGGTTGGGATGAACCCGACAAACTCCTCGGCACTTTAGATGACAACACACCGTTAGAAGGTTCTTACTTTACGAGAGGTTTCAATATCGAATCTGTCAGTGCAGCTGCTTTCGTTAAAGCCTACACCGCAATGTATATGGAGCCACCGGACGGTCCCTCGGCGTGGGGCTACGATGCGATGTCGTTACTGGCACTCGCCATCGAAAACGCTGAGACATTGGAACCTGATGCCATTCGGGATGCCTTGGCGAACACGACTGACTATCAAGGTGCAACGGCTATCTCCCATTTTGATGAGAATCGGCATCCTGTCAAGTACCTTGAACTCTACACAATTCGCAATGGGAAGATTGAACTCTACAAGGTTATTACGCCGTAACAACAAACCTTGTCCAAAACCGGTAGGTGCGGTTTCCTAATCGCCCCATGGGTGTCAATTTAGGGTTCCGTGCTCCCGTAGGTTGGGTTGAACGGCATTGAAAATCAAAGGTGGGTATTTCAAAATACATCAAACTTAATATACCCGCATAGACATAGAGAAACCGAGTGAAACCCAACACTCTTTGCGTCAAACGCTACAAATATAGCGGTAGGTTCGCGTTGGGTTTCGCTGTTTCCTTGATTGATAGCATGGTATAGGGTGGTAAAAGTGCTTGGGATATCCGTATCACTTTTTTCGGTTCCGCTCAACCCAACCTACGATGCTGCCGGTTTAAACTCCACAAATGGATTATCCCATAAAAACCCTGTTTAACCTCGTAGAGGCGACATGTTTATAGAGGGTGTGTGTCCCCTCGGTCTACAACCCCGTAGGGGTGGCATATTTATAGAAACGCGTGCCTTTTGTTTTCAGCCCCGTAGGGGCGACATCTGTATAGCATCTATCCAGATTTTCTCAATAGTCTTATGAGCAAGCAGAGCGAAGAAATTATGAAAAAAGAAGATAAAAAACGAGATCCAATGCCGCCTCCCGATGCAACACCAGACGAGATCGGCGAATTTTGGGATACACATAGCCTTGCCGATTATTGGGATGAAACCCAAGAAGTAGAAGTTCAGGTTAACCTAAAGCCACATAAAAGAGAAAACAGGATGAGAGACACAATTCGTTTTGGCGATTTTGTTGAAGTTAATCCGCGCATCCGGTTAGAGAAGGGAAAAGAGTATCCGTACATTGAAATGGCTGATGTTAATCCAGGCAATGGATTTGTTTTCCCACAGAAAAAACGGGTTTACAAAGGTGGGGGTTCGCGGTTTCAATCTGGTGATACGCTTTTTGCGCGTATTACACCTTGTTTAGAAAATGGGAAGATCGTCCGATGCATGCATACAAGTAATGGACCTTGTTTTGGATCGACTGAATTCTTTATCTTTCGTGGTAAGCCCAATGTATCAGACTCAACTTATATATTTTACTTGGCTCTGAGCCCTATGATTCGAGAACCTGCTGTGAAAAGTATGACGGGGGCATCAGGACGGCAGCGCGCTATATTGTCATCCGTTGAAGACATCCATGTTCCAGCCTATTCTCTCGCAACCCAACGCAAAATCGCCGCTGTCCTCTCTGCCTACGATGATCTCATCGAAAACAACACCCGCCGCATCAAAATCCTTGAAGACATGGTACAAACCCTCTACCAAGAATGGTTCGTCCATTTCCGATTTCCCGGACATGAGAACGTTCCTATGGTAGAATCACCGTTGGGCCCAATACCGGAAGGGTGGGCGATTAAGAGTTTTGGCGAGGTTTCCCTTAACTTTGATCGCCAGCGTAAGCCACTATCAGGACGGGTTAGGTCAACAATGCAAGGCGAATATCCATATTATGGTGCTGCTAAAGTCTTAGACCATATTAATGATTATCTATTTGATGGAAGGTATTTGTTGATTGGAGAGGATGGTAGCGTTGTTACTGAAGAAGGAAAACCTGTACTGCAATTAGTAACAGGTAAGTTTTGGGTGAATAATCATACGCATGTTATCCAAGGAAAGGCACCAATTTCGACAAATTTTCTTTATGTGTTTATGTCTAATGTAGTTATTTCAGGTTATGTTACAGGTACTGCACAGCCAAAGATTAACCAGCAAAACTTGAATAGAATTCCGGTCATTATGCCTCCACAGAGTCTATTAGAAAAATTTAACCAAATGGTTGAACCTTGTTTTGACAATATCGTTGCCTTAAACCTTAAAAGCACAAACCTCAGTGAAACCCGTGACCTCCTCCTCCCCAAGCTCATCTCCGGTGAGATTGATATATCCGAACTTGACATTGACACGGCTCCTAAAAGCAATTGATATATACAACACGACGGTGTATAATTTGCAATAACGGCATTAGGAGGAGACTTATGCGCGATGTCAACGCTCGGCATCTTGTTGATTGTGTTGGAAAATGCCCGTATAAGTAGGTAGAGGGGCTTAACCATTCGTAGTATTCAGGAAGGAGAAAATGAGATGAGTGGAACCACTGAATTAGCAACTGATCAAGAAGGATTATCAAAAGATAAGCAGCTGCCCCCGCGTGATACTATAAATCAAACGGATGCTGAACGAAAGGCACTTATGGATTACGCCGAGGCACAACTTCGGAAGTTATCCGCGTCTCGAGGTTTAGATTGGGATAGAGTGAGCGATGAGGAGCGCATATATTTTGTTGATGACCTCATCCACGAGGACCGCGCGTGCAAACGTTAGCCGTTTACGACACAAGATATCGGAGGAAATCGTGCAAGAATCTTCTATCATCCAATACTTTAGTGAGAAAAGTTTTGAGCAAGGCATCGAACAAGGTAAAAAACAGCAAGCCGTTGAAGCGATCCTCACGGTGCTGGAGGTTCGCTTTCAGACCGATGTCGCCGAGAAACTAAAGCCTTTTCTTAGAGTCATTGACGATCTGCAGCGTCTGGATCAGTTAAACCGGGTTGCTGCACGTGCCTCAAACATTAAAGAATTTACGGATGCGCTCTTGAACCTTAAAAACTGAGCTGTACGAACGTTTAATCCCTATATGGAGATGAAACCTATGTCCGAACAGAAAGCGTTTTTAGAGAAAGTTCATATTAAAAACTACCGTAGTTTACGGAATGTTACGCTTCCGCTCAAGTCTCTGACGGTTCTTGTCGGTCCGAATGCAAGTGGGAAATCGAATACTTTGAACGCATTACGCCTTTTCCAGGGGATCCTGAGTGTTGAAACCCCTCCTACAAAGGCAAATTTTCTCAGAGATCGCCTTTGGGTAGGCGGAGGCGACCACATCACTTGCGAACTACATGCCAAGGTGAAAGAGAAATTAGCACAATATACATTGGTGTTTAAAACTAAAGATGAAGATCTTTCTATTGACGAAGAATTATTGGTTAACAGCGTAAAAGTTATCTCAATTCAGAATGGAGAAGGACAAGTTCAGGATGAAAATAGTAAGAATGCAACGAAATACACATCCAATAAACTCGCTTTGAGATCTGCTGGTGATTATGGACATAAACCTGTTACGAGTGCGTTAACAGCGTTTATTCAAGGATGGGAATTTTATGACTTTGAACCAAACTACATGCGAACTAATTCTGATAGATCTTCTGTTAAAAAAGAAACTCTTGATTCTCAAAAACTTGGTAGCTATGGTACAGGGGTACCGGACATACTCCAGGACTGGTATGAAAATTCGCCAGAGGATTTCCAATACGTTAGTGAAGCCTTAGCAGCTGTCACGAATATCAATATAGACTACTGCAAAATTGATGGCGGATCCCAACTCTGCCTTCTTGAAGGATATAAGAAACCGATACCTTTAACAAATGCCTCTGATGGAACATTGCGTCTTCTTGCATATAATACCTTGCTCAATCAATCTAAATTACCGCCGCTGATTACCATTGAGGAACCGGAGCGGAATTTACACCCTGGTGCCCTGAAGGATATTGCATACATACTTGAGCGTCTTGCTGAACGAACACAGGTGATTATTACTACGCATAGTTCTCAACTCCTTGATACCTTCAGTTCTAAGAGTTTATCAGATTCGCTCGGTGTTTTGCTGTTGCGCAACCGCCCCAAACTCGGCACAGAAGTACTCAACATTGAAAATATCCGTGATAAGCGTGAAGCATTTGCTGACTGGATCGCTGATTTTGGAATCGGCAGTGCGGTTTTCGACAGTGGACTGCTACAAGATCTCATGGAGGAACCGATATGATAAGCATCCGAATCTGGAGTTTGGAATCTGACCGAGATGCCAAAGCAGTCAAATTTTTGGAAAATGAATTTATCAGATTCAGGCATCTTGGGGATATCGCTATCCGAACAGCCGGAAGAAGTACACTTCGCAAGTGTCATAGGAAAGGCACGCCTATAAGCAGCAGCCTAAGGAAGGCGATTGAGCATTATCTCAAGCAGGATGATTATATTATTTTTATCGTTGATTCCGATCAGCAACGACAGGATGGGTCAAAACCTCTTGCTAATGAGGTTAAACGAATCGTCAAAAATTGTAATTTGTCTGATAAGGTGTTTTTCGCGCCCGACATTCAAAAAGACGAATCTGCCATACCAACGCAGTGGCAAGACATCGTTTCGCACTTTCGCTCTGAAGTTGAAAGTGAGCGCAAAAGGTTTCGGGAGGAGTGGGATAGGACCTTAGCATATTTCCACAATGTCTTTGCCGATATTCCAGAGGAGGAAGTGATGCGTCATTTTGAGGAAGCACTTGCAGAGGTGAGACGTGAACGCGCCGAAGCCGCAGATATTCACAAATAAATTCTGAATGGAGCAGATCCCAATGATTCAAATTTCTGAACCGATAACACTTGAAAAACTATTGCCGTTGATACGAAAGCTGCCCAAAACTGAGCGCGAGCAGTTGCGTAAGTCCCTTGAAGAGGAATCACAGTTGGATGCCGCGATTGTGTTATATCAAAACGGTGAAGTGACGCTCGGGAGAGCTGCTGAGTTGGCTGGCATCCACCGTTTTGAGTTTGAAGAGGCTTTGGCAGCAAGGGGTATATGGAAAATCGTCGAAGTTGATTCAGCAGAAGCATTGAAAGAGGGAGTCTCTCTTATAAAAAGCCTTCATAAATCAAACGTTAGCACAGAGGAATAGTAGTTTTGGTTTTTGTTGATACCGATGTGCTTTCAATTTTCGCCAAAATTGAGCGTTTGCCATTGCTATTTGTCGTTTTTGACCAAGAGACGCTTAATATTGCTGAGGCAGTAGAAAATGAGGTCAAAATAGGGGTATCAAAAGGATTCTCTTTTTCTAACGACATCATCGCATTGCAAACGCACGGACAGGTTCGCACATATCATACAACGCTCGCGGATCAGGAGTTTATGAGTTCCTTACCACAAACGCTTGGTGCAGGAGAGAGTGAATCTATGGCACTCTGTAAACGCTTCGCCGCGATTTTTGCAAGCAACGAACGACGAGTAATGCACTATTGTAAGGCAAACGAGATTCATTGCATAGACTTAGTTCGGATTTTACGAGCATTCTGGGAGTTACAAATTTTGACCCAAACCGATGTGCGGAAAGTTATAACAGAGATTGAGACAGAAGACCAACTCAAATTTCGATCTATTGACCCGATTTTCAAATGAACCCATACAGCGAAGATGAACTCATAGAACAACCCGCTATCAGCCTACTTGAAAGGATGGGGTGGGAGACGCTGAACTGCTACAGCGAATTTGAACAAACCGAAGGGAGTCCACTCGGTAGACAAACAAAATCAGAAGTCGTCCTCACCTCTCGACTGCGCCCCGCGTTAGTCCAACTCAACCCCGACGCAACCGAAGATACCATTACCAAAGCGATTGAGCAACTCACCGACTCCCGCGCACTGATGAGTGCTGTCGAAGCCAACCGTGAGATATACACCCTCCTGAAAGATGGCGTGAAGGTTTCCCTTAGCGAGCCAGACACTGAAGGCGAGACCGTCGAAGTGCTGCAGGTGATTGACTGGGAAAACCCGGAAAACAACGATTTCTTCGCTGCATCCCAATTCCATATTACTGGCGACATGTATATGAGACGACCAGATATAGTATGTTTCGTCAACGGAATTCCCTTGGTCCTGATGGAATTCAAACGGATTGACGTAAGCCTCAAAGCCGCTTATGATGACAACCTCCGAGACTACAAAGATACCATCCGACACCTCTTTTGGTACAACGCCTTTATTGTGCTCTCTAACGGGACCGAGAGTAAGGTAGGCAGCCTCACCGCCAGTTGGGAACATTTTGCTGATTGGAAGCGCGTTCACACTGAAGACGAACCGTCCAAGGTCTCTTTAGAGACGATTCTGCAGGCACTCTGTGAACCGCAACGCTTACTTGATGTCATCGAAAACTTTATCCTATTTATGGAGGCGCAAGGCGGATTAATCAAGATTCTCGCCAAGAACCATCAATACCTCGGTGTCAACAACACGATTGAATCCCTGAAGGAGATTGAAGATAATCAGGGTAAGCTTGGTGTCTTTTGGCATACGCAGGGGAGCGGGAAAAGCATCTCGATGCTCTTCTTTGCACAGAAGGTGCTCAGAAAAGTACCGGGAAACTGGACATTCGTTGTCGTTACGGATCGCAAGGAATTGGACGACCAAATCTACAAGACCTTCGCGAGTACGAGTGGTGTCCTGACACAGCAGGGGGTGCATGCAGAAGATATAAAGCATCTCCGCCAACTCCTCGGTGAAGACCATCGCTATATCTTTACCCTCATTCACAAATTCCAGACGCAAGGCAGCGAGCGGCACCCCGTTCTCTCTGACCGGTCAGACATCGTCGTCATCACCGATGAAGCGCATCGAAGTCAATACGACACACTCGCCTTGAATATGCGCACCGCACTCCCTAACGCTGCATTCGTCGCGTTTACAGGGACACCGCTTATGGCGGGTGAAGAAAAGACAAAATCGGTCTTCGGTGCCTATGTGAGTATTTACGATTTTAACCAATCTATCGTTGACGGTGCAACCGTGCCTCTCTACTACGAAAACCGGGTGCCAGCCCTACAGTTGATAAATGAAGAGTTCAACGAAGACATGGAACAGGTCCTTGAGGATGCCGAGTTGGATGAGGCACAAGAGGCAAAAATTGAACGCGAGTTTGGCAGAGAGTATCATCTCATCACGCGAGATGAGCGATTAGAAACCGTCGCTGAAGATATTGTTGAACATTTTATGGGCAGAGGCTACCGAGGGAAAGCCATGGTCATCTCAATCGACAAAGCCACTGCTGTCAAGATGTTCGACAAGGTTCAGAAACATTGGCAGCAGTACATTGAACGTCTAAAATCGGAGATGACCACACAGACCGGTAGCGAGCGGCTCTTCTCAGAGGAAAGGGTTCGCTATATGGAAGAGACCGATATGGCAGTCGTCGTTTCTCCGGGGCAAAACGAAATTGATGACCTCAGCCAAAAGGGAGCGGACATTGGACCCCACCGTGCCCGTATGAACGCTGAGGATTTGGACACCAAATTCAAGGATGCCAATGATCCTTTCCGAATTGTTTTCGTCTGTGCGATGTGGATCACAGGTTTCGATGTGCCTTCTTGTTCTACAATCTATCTTGATAAACCGCAACGGAACCACACCTTGATGCAGACCATTGCCAGAGCCAACCGTGTCTTCGGTGATAAAAACAACGGCTTAATTGTTGACTACATCGGGGTTTTCCGTTATCTTGAAAAAGCGTTGGCGATTTATGCGACCGGTGCCGATACGGAAGGAAACCAGAAACCGATTGCGGATAAGTCGAAACTGGTCGAAAGGCTCAGAGAGGCAATCGCTGAAACCTCCGAATTCTGTCGAGGTCTCGGTATTGACTTCGCAGCAGCCCAAACCGACGACGCTTTGCAAAACATTAACCAAATTCAAGAGGCGATGGATGCCATCTTGGAAAACGATGAGACCAAACGAAACTATTTGCAACACGCGACGAACATCACGAAACTATACAAGGCAATTCTACCCGACCCCGATGCACACGCGTTTACCAGAATCTGCCAACTTACCAGTGTTATCGCACAGAAAATCAAAAATTTAACACCCTCGACTGACATCTCAGGTGTGATGATAGGCGTTGAAGACCTACTCGACCGATCAATTGCACCTGAAGGTTTTCTCATTCCGATACCACCTGACAGTTATGATAGCGAACCGATAGATTTGAGCCAGATTGACTTTGACCAGCTAAGCGAACAATTTCAGACGGAACACAAACGCGTTGAGGCGGAGAGACTCAGAGGCGCGATCAACGGTAAACTCGCCGCGATGATTCGTCTCAATAGGAGTCGGATGAATTATCAACAGAAATTTGAGCAGATGATCGCGGAATACAACGCGGGGACCATTGATGTTGATGATTTCTTTGAGGGACTTTTTAACTTCGCTGGTGAACTCCATCAGGAAGACCAACGCGCTGATGCGGAAGAATTCTCGGAAGAAGAATTGGCGGTGTTTGATCTCTTGAGGCAACCTGAGCTGCGGCTAACCCTTGCTGAACGAGATGAGGTAAAAACTGCTGTGCGGAAATTGCTTGAGACGCTCAAGCGAGAGAAGTTGGTCTTGGATTGGCGTAAACGGACACAGTCGAAGGCGGAAGTGAAAGAGACTGTTGACAACATACTTGATGATGAACTGCCACAACCTTACACCCCTGAACTGTTCAATCAGAAATCTGGGGCGGTTTATCAACACATCTACGATTCTTACTACGGTGAAGGGAAAAGCATCTATACGCAGAATTAAAGGCGCGGTTTCAAACCGCGCCTGTATTTACTGAAAATCCTGATTTTTATTCAATCTCGTCAATCTCAATCAATCGATCATCCAGAGACACATCTGGACGCGGGAGATCACCGAAAAGCGGACGGAAGTATCCAACACCTGCGGGGGATATCTGATACCGTTCCTCATCGTAGAACCGTAAATCAAGGTCCCTTCGGACAACATGTCCAGACGCATCCCGTTTGAGTACCTGCTCTAACGGCAACAGCGTCGGTTCAATGCCGACCTCTGTTCGCGTAATCGTTGCGACACCGTTGAACATCCCGTCTGAGAGTGCTTGCACCGCCATAGCCCCAGCCTTCATAGCGATGTCTCTATCCAATGGTATCGGGCTACCGCACCTCTGGAGATAACCGAGGATCAAAGCACGAAACGCCGACTCTGAAATCTCGGGAAGCAGTTTTTTCATCGTCTCAACGATAATTTCTGAACACCCTCCCGGTTTCGTATGCCCAAAAGCATCAAGTTCCTCTTGTGAAGTAATCATCAGTTCCCCAGCATCATTCCGAATCCCTTCCGACACGACGACGATGACGTTCCCTTGTGCTGCATGTTTTTCGCGAATCGCTTCTGCCAGTTTATCCGGTTGATATGGGATTTCGGGGACAACGATAAGATCCGCTTGCCCGTAGGCTGCAGATAGCGTTAACCAACCCGCATCTCTCCCCATGGCTTCAACAACAATCACACGATCGTGGGAGTAGGTCGTTGTCCGCAGATCTTGGACGTAATTGATGACTCTGTTCGCAGATGACGGGAAGCCGGGACAGAAATAGTTCACCATCTTGGAGTAATCGACAGCATCCCCTTCAGGTGGATTGATACCCACATCGTTATCAATTGTTTTAGTGACAAACGTGGTTGTGAACTGATCGGACAGTGCGGTTCCGACCGTCAAAGTATCATCACCACCTATCGGAATCAGACCGCTAATATCCAGTTTCTTCAGATTACTGACTGCCTCATCTAACTTATTATCTTTGATTAGATTCGTACGTGAACTCTTTAATAACGTTCCACCTCGGTTTTCGTCAATCAGGTCGGGTGTCAGCGTAAAGTAGCGTCCACCTTTCAAAACACCACGCCATCCTTCCATAAATCCGACCAGTTCAAAACCGAGTTCTTCGGATTTCAATGCGATGCCTTTGAGGGTGGCGTTGAGCGCGCTCGTATCGCCGCCCCCTGTTAGAACACCGATTTTTTTTGCCATACCAAACTCCTTTATATTGGCTTTCAGTTTTCGGTCTTCGGCTTTCGGTCAAGAGATTGTTTCTCTTCTACGGATAACTAACAGCCGATAGCCATTAGAACGATTGTGCGATATGGATTACTTAATCACTTCGAGGAGAACCGGCTTATCCAATGCGAGTGCCTTTTCAAACGTTGGCTTAAAGTCTCCTGGGTCTTCAACACGTAATCCAACCGCACCGAACGATTCCGCAAACTGCACGAAATCAGGGTTGACCAATTCGACACCGATCCGTTTACCGAAACGTCGAAGCTGCCCGCGTTCAATTGAGGTGTACTGATTGTCGTTCATCACGAGCGTCACAACCGGTAGGTTATACATCACCGCGGTTGCGAAATCCGGGCACGTCATTAAAAACCCGCCATCACCGCTTAGCGCGACGACTTTCCGCTCAGGATACGCAACTTGTGCACCGATAGCACCCGTCAATCCGATTCCCATTGCCACAGATACACCGGAGAAGATGTAACTTCCCGGATGATAACAGGGGAAATGCTGCAGGGCACCGTAGCCGGTGATGTTAACGTCAACCGACAAGATGGCATCGTGAGGCAGGACATCGCGCATCTCTTGGAGGATTTGAGGGCGTTCAATCGCCATGAATTGTCGGTGTAATTCGCGTAACCCGTCACCCCAACCGCCTGTGTGTTTCTCATCGCGTAGCGCAGTGTTCAATTGGCGTAAAACCAGTTTCGGATTCGCACCAATACCAACAGTCGCCGGATATTCCTTATGAATCTCTTCAGGGTCCGCTTCAATATGCAACAAGGGTTGTGGAATCTTGAGGCTCCAGTTGCCGGTATCACGATAGTTGAATCTGGTGCCAACAGCAACGATGAGATCGGAGGCATCCATTGCTGCTTGGGCGATGCCGTCTCGGAAGATACCGATGGAATACGGCGAGTCTTCCGGCACTGAACCCTTTCCAAAACCTGTCATCACGATGGGCGCGTCAAGTCGTTGTGCGAACTCCAGTATTTCCGCGGTCGCACGCGTATGGTTGATACCGCCACCTGCAACGATCAACGGACGTTCCGAGGTGTTCAACAGTGCTACTGCTGCGTCTACATCTTGCGGACTTGCTGTTGTCTGGATACCGTTGTTGTATGGAGGGATTGGCAAGTCTGCCTCGGCATCCAATGCGTCTTTTGCCAGTTCAATCAGCACAGGTCCAGGTCTCCCTGAACGCAGCGCACTGAAACTCCGATTGACGGCATCGGGAATCTGGTCTACCCGATGGATTATCTCCAGATGTTTCGTCATCGGTGTGAAGGCAGCTCTCTGATCCAACCCATGGAAACTCTTTTTCGGATCCCGTGATGCCAAATAGGATGGATTCTGTCCGGTAATCCAAAGCACAGGCGAAGACGCTGTGTTTGCTTCGCCTATACCGATAGAGGCGTTGTTTGAACCGGGCCCCGGCACAGTCATACAGACACCAACATCGCCTGTCGCGCGCGCGTAGCCGTCCGCCATAAATGATGCGCCGCCTTCGTGCCGTGTGACGTAATGCTGGATGCTGTCTTGATTGTTGTATAGCGATTCATAAACGGTGTCTAAATGGTTTCCCGGTAAACCGAAAATAACCTTAACACCTTGTGCTTTCAAGCACTCAACAAACATATCTCCACCTGTCATAATAACTCCTTTTCTATAGTCTTGTACCTACTGAATCTATGCGGCTGAGTCGAGTGCCTTCGCTTTCTCAAAGTCAGCCTCTGCTGCTTCTTGTTGACCTAATTTCTCCTTCACATACCCGCGATTCCGATGCGCCTTGACATGCTTCGGATTTAACTGAATCGCTTTATCCAGATCTGCAATCGCCGCTTGATAGTGACTCTCTGCTTCCTGTAAATTTCCGCAATCAGACTCGGATTGACCTAAGCGGTACTTCGCAAGCCCGCGATTGTTGTAAGCGGCAGTATACTTTGGATTTAGCCGGATAGCCTCCGTACAATCGGCAACTGCCCCGCGCAAATGATATTTCGCTTTTTCTGGATTCTCTCGGCGCAACTCACGCCGTCCCAAGGCATTCTGCGAAAGTGCCCGATTGCTGTAGGCGGAAGCGTATTCTGGGTTTAACCAGATCGCCTTATCAAAACTATCCATTGCGGCTTCGTACGCGCGTCCATCATTTTTTCCGCGTCCGTCTTTGTAGTAATCCTCTGCCACATCTCCGTTTATCCGCGTTGCTTTCTCAAAGTCGGCTTTTGCAGCATCCCTTTCACCGAGTGCTTCCATTGCAAACCCGCGATCGAGGTAGCTTATTGCTGTCTCCGGATAGAGTCGGATGGCGGCATCGAAATCTGCAATTGCATTGTCATAGTCACCAAGGGCAGCCCTTGCAGCCCCGCGAGTATGGTAGGCAGCACTGCTATTCTTATCTGCTGAGGCTAACTGGATAGCGACATCACTGTCAACGACCGCGCTTTGATAGTACCATTCGGCTTCTCCACTGTTCTCTCGTTCAGTTACAATTTGCCCGAGGAGATATTTTGTCCAGCCGCGGACATTATAGGCTGAGGCAAACTTTGGTTCCCATTCAATGAGATGCGTAAAGTCGGCGATCGCCGCGTGATAGTGCTTTCGGGCTGCTGCTATATCCCCGTGTTCGACTTTGGACGCGCCACTTCGCATCTTTGCGTTTGCGCGGGCGTACATTGCCTTTGAGTTGTCTAACCATCGTAAGGGGATTAGAAATAGTTGAGCGAACATTCGCTTCCTGAAAGCCCGGAAAGTTGGCAGAGAATAATTCGTTGACATGAGTCGATAAGCCTTCACCCGGTCCATAAGGAGTGCTATACCATCAAGCGAGTCAAACTGCTTATAGTCCCCCTTAGTATTGAGCCTTACCAATTTAGATTGCGTCTCACTACGGGCTGTATAGGCGTTAGGTATATCCGGGTTAAGATTGATAGCTTCATTATAGGCGGCAAGAGCACTTTCAAAATCGTCTCCTGCTTGATGCGCTATGCCCTTTTTATATTCAAGATAGGCACGTATTCGCGGGCGGTTTTGCCATTCCGTTAAAGACTGAACTTTCGTCCGTTCTGCCGCCGTGAGCAATGCTTTGAGCGCTTTTGAAGGGACAGCATACCCCTTACCCTTACCGGGTTTGAAGCTGCCCCGCGAAAGCACGGCTATAACTTCGCCTTCGTTGTTTAGCAAAGGGCACCCACTCCACCCAGGTCCTGCAGCAGGTATATGTAACCGAAGCCATTTATCCTTTTTCTCAATACACCGTACTATAGCCGCTGCGTTGTTTTCCTTGTCCCCGTCGTAGCCGATGGCACAAATGCGCGCTTTTTTTTTACAGTCTCACTGTTGCCAAGGGGGAAAGGGATCTCCTCTTCCGAAACTTTTAGAACAGTGAGATCATTCTTTTCATCAAACGCTGTGATGCCTTCAATTGTGTACGCGGCTCCTGTGTCAACATGCTTTGCGGTAATGCTCATGGCACCTTCTAAAACGTGAAAACTTGTCGTAATTTGATCACGTTCCACAAAGAAACCACTACAAGTACTAACGTTAACTTCGTATTTGTTGCTGCCGAGATACTTCTGAAAAGTCTCTGCCTCCAAAATCGCCATGGTTCCTTGGATCTTTTGGGGGATTTTTTGGGCATGCTGCTGATGTGAGTTCTCTTTTTTTGATGTCATAAGGCATCTGTCCTTTGTAAAATCTATTGTTTTAGCCGAGTGTTTCCTTACCTTAGGAAACCACGAAAAGCCTTGCCTGTCTCGGGGCAAATGTACAGTTCAGATATGTTTTTCCATCGGCGTGCCAAAAGTCGATGCTCTCTCTGACATTCTTAGGTAGATCCCACTCCGCGAGATGGGATGCCTTCCGGTGTATTTCAATCAAGGTATCAATTGATTCAGTCCCTGTATGGAAAAGATAAAAAAGTTCAGATTTCTCTGCCACCCGATGGTGTATTTGAACGGTATTCGTTGCTTCGTTTTTAGGTTTTAGATACACCGATACGGTAGGACGTACCCATTTGCGGAGGCATTTTTCGAGTTTCACCTTTTTCTCATCGGGTGGACCACGGAGAATAGTCGTACGCCGTCCATAGATGAGTTGCTCCAGCGGATACGGCTCCAGTCCAATCCTCCCATTAAGCAGATACGGTATCGGTTCGTCTGCTATCAATCTGCCTTTCGCTTTTGTGAATGCCTTTAGGCATTTAACGCTCTCCTCTTGGAGCGATATGCAACTCGGAAGTAGAACGACACTATAGATTTCCTGAGTGCCCATCTGGTTGTTGAAAAAACTGAGTCCGCCACTTCTGCTACTACGACCTCCTGTGCTTACAATTTCTGCTGCGCTCAGCTCCTGCTCCGAGACGATCCTGAAATCGTATCCCAATTCCCAGACGCTTTGGCACAACCATCCCCACGCTTTTGTCAATCCATTCCACTGTTTCTCATCAGGTTTTGTCCAGAGACTCTGTGTCGGTGCCACCATAAGGAGGGGTCTCTTCGGATAGCCATGCGATAACGTTTCCGTTATAGAGATGGATTCCGGTATCGCAGCACGATCTCCGTTTATCCACAGATTAAAGCCGAGGCTTGCCTCTTCAAGCACTGTCTTTTTATTCCTTTTATCAGTTTCCTTCCGTGAAATGCCGGCATATTGTGTGTCGCTGCAGACCCACTTTGCAACGACGAATCGTTTGGGTGTATCTATTTCCGCGGTTTTTAGAATCGGGCAATCCACGTGTGCCAACATTGCGCTGAGTTCAAATTCTAATGTCTTTGCACTTGTAGGGAGGCTTAAGGCAAATTGTAACGCCTCCTGATGACAGAAATCGCGGATACCACCAAGAAAGCAGGTTGCAAATCGCGTCGTCACTTCACGCCAAAACGTATTCCTGACCGCTGCTGAGTTATAGGTTTCATAGAACACTAAAGGGAGATATTTCGTAAGTGTTTCCCTTATCGTGTTTGACAGCTTAGGACTCCACGGGACCGACGATGTTTCTCCGCCCAAAACGCTTGCGAGTGAAAGAAACCTTGGTAATTCACAGGTGAAACCGACAAGATGTTTTTTGCCGTGAGCCTTTAAATAGTTTGCCAGTACTTGTTCCGTGAACCTTGAAACGCCGGTATCGCTTAAAAGATCCGCTGCCGCGCCTTCCGTCTGGTAGATATTAATCACTGTTCGCCCGCGGAGCCGTTCAGCAATTGCGAGATCACCTGCGACACATTTTTGGACGTAGTCGCTGATGTTATAGCAGGGAGCCTCTGCTTGCGGTTCCGCAATTAAGTAGTGCTGTCCGAGTTCTGGACTGTGCTGTAGGTAGGACTGCCGAAGTGTTGCTTGGATTGCTGTTGGTTCAGCATCGCCAAAGGAATATTCTACGGCGTTCAACCGATATCGCGTTTCCAGTAATCCAGACGGTAGCGCAACCCATGCGCGCTCGCCTCGTCGCAGCAATCGGGTTAATTCTGCCCGATGCGCCGCTGCTCCTTGTCCGCTCCGCCACGATAGGATACTGCCCGCGTCAAAAGAATCCGTCTGCACAACTATCTACTCCCAGTTATGAAACCCAAAAGATTTGCAACGCTTAGCGTTCTGTGATATACTTTTAACACTGACAGAAGGGTGAAGGTTTGCGAGTTTTCTCCATATTTTGTATTAAGAGTTTAGCACACCTTGAGAATTCGTGCAATCAAAAGTTTTCTTGTGAAGGATAGACATGAACATACTGGAAAATCTCATCTCAGCATTTTCTGTGCTTCGCGGGAGCAAACTCCGTACGATTCTCACACTTTTGGGAATTACGATCGGTATTGCGGGTGTGATAGCGATGATGTCTTTCGGCGCGGGTGCCGAGAAACTCCTTATGTCCGAGATCAACAATATCGGTGGACCGAGTATGTTCGGTGTTTATCGTCCTGGGTATGTCCGAAAGAACAACCGTTGGCAACGCAACAACAGCCCACATCATTTAGAGATGAAAGACCTTCGCGACGTTCTGGCGGAATGTCCGTCCGTTGAAGTTGCCACCGTTGAAGGCAGCTACTACATCAGTCTCGGTGTTGATGGGAAATTTCAGAAAACCTATCTCCGCGCAACAACAAAGGAATACCAAGACGTTCGCGAATGGCAGACACAATACGGCAGATTCCTCGCTGACACTGACATGGACACTTGGACAAAGGTCTGTGTTATCGGTTCAAAGATTTGGAAAGAGCAGTTTAAAGGACAGGATCCGATCGGTAAGGAAGTCATCATCAACAATCATGGGAACAACAAACGTTTTACTGTTATCGGGATCATGGAGAGCCGAGGGGATGGGTTAGAGCGAGGAAAGAGCGACGACAATATGCTCTTTATTCCCATTACGACCGCACAGAAACGGTTTTGGGGACACGATCACGTTGGACATATCATGGTGCGTGCTAAGAGTCCACTCTTAGTCGATCAAGCGTTGAAAGAGGTAAAGACTATTATTATGCGCAACCACGGTGGTGACGACACTTTTTTCCGAACGTGGTCGGCGAAAAAGGGAATCGAACATGCGAAAAGAATGATTTTTATCATAGAATCGGTTCTCGTGGTTATTGCGTCTGTTGCGTTGATTGTTGCAGGTATCGGCATTCTGAATATCATGCTCGTCTCGGTGACAGAGCGGATACCCGAAATTGGACTCCGAAAAGCAGTCGGCGCGAAGAGTTTTAACATCCGTTTGCAATTCCTCACGGAATCTGTGTTGTTGTGTCTGATTGGAAGTTTACTGGGCATTGCGTTCGGTGCTGTGGTTGGGCAAGGCTTCGCGTGGGTGGTTGCTCAGTTCATTCCAGAGCTTGCTTGGCCCTCTGTGCTTACGCTGGAGGCGATCTCCATCTCTGTCGGCGCAGGTGCAGCCGTCGGTATCTTCTTTGGCTATTATCCCGCCAGCCAAGCCGCGAAAATGACCCCCATTGATGCTATCCGTCATACATAATAGGGAGCGAAAGTGCAAATCTTAGAGAATCTCATCTCAGCGTTTTCCGTGCTTCGCGGGAGTAAACTCCGTACGATTCTCACGCTTTTGGGGATTACCATCGGTATTGCCGGTGTGATAGCGATGATGTCTTTCGGCGCAGGTGCTGAAAAACTCATGATGGCAGAGATTGAGAATATCGGTGGTCCGAGTATGTTCGGTGTTTATCGTCCCGGATATGTCCGAAAGAATGACCGTTGGCAACGCAACAACAGCCCACATTACTTAGAGATGCGGGATCTGCACGACATTCTGGCGGACTGCCCCTCCGTTGAAGTCGCCACCGTTGAAAGAAGTCACCCCATTGACTTTGAAGTTGAGGGTAAGCACCAACGGACCTACCTCCGCGCAACAACAAAGGAATACCAAGCCGTCCGACGATGGCAGACTGAATACGGTAGATTTCTCGCCGATACCGATATGGACTTCTGGAATAAGGTTTGCGTCATCGGGGCAAGGGTCTGGAAAGAGCAATTTAAAGGGCAGAATCCGATTGGCGAGGAAGTCAGCATTAACAATAGACGCTTTACCGTTATTGGCGTTATGGAGAGCCGTGGGGATGGGTTAGAACAGGGCAGAAGTGACGATAACATGATCTTTATCCCAATTACCACTGCCCAGACCCGCTTTGGTGGACGGAATCGGGTTGGTGCTATTATGGCACGTGCCAAGAGTATTGATTTAGTTGAGCAGGCACTCAAAGAGGTGAAGACCGTGATTATGCGTAACCACGGTGGCGACGAGACGTTTTTCCGAACATGGAACGCGAAAAAGGGAATTGAAGGCGGAAAAAGGATCATTTTTATTATAGAGATGGTGCTCGTGATTATTGCGTCTGTTGCGTTGATTGTTGCTGGCATCGGTATTCTGAATATCATGCTCGTCTCGGTGACGGAACGGATACCCGAAATTGGGCTTCGGAAAGCGGTAGGTGCAAAAAGCTTTGATATTCGGTTACAGTTTCTCACGGAATCCGTGTTATTGTGTCTGATTGGGAGTCTACTCGGTATTGCGTTTGGTGCTGTGGTTGGAAACGGTTTTGCATGGGCGGTGGGTCACTTCTTTAATGAGCTTTCCTGGCCCGCAGTCATTACTCTGAGAGCCGTGCTGATTTCAGTTGGTGCGGGCGCGGCCGTAGGTATCTTCTTCGGCTACTATCCCGCCAGCCAAGCCGCTAAGATGACACCGATTGATGCTATTCGGCATACGTAATCAACCAATTGGAGAAATAATGCCTATTTTCAGATTAGAAGGTGAAGACATGTCTGAGGCAAGACTCGTCATAGCGCAAGAGACAAATCTTGAACTCGAAAGTCATCTGGAAGATTGGCTTGAAAACAGTCCTCAGGCTCTTACTCAAGAACCGCTTCTCTGGATTGGGAGGCAAACAAGTGCTTCAGTTGAAGATAGAACTATCTTTCCAGATTTACTCGGAGTTGATGCTGAAGGAAACCTGATTATCGTTGAACTCAAACGAGACGAGGCTCCCCGCGAAGTCGTAGCACAATTATTTGAATATGCAGCATGGGCAAATGAACTTTCAGATTCCCAAATTCATAGGATTGCCGAAACTTATTTTGCAACTCGCAGTGAGGTCCAAGATAAAACTTTCGATGATGTGTTCAGAATTGTATTTGATATACTTGAAACCGATGAACTTCCTCCGCTAAATCGGGTTTTACGTTTATTCATAGTAGCTGAAGAAATACCAACACGAATAGCACAGGTTTGTCGATTTCTTCGGACCTCATATAGTATGAATATCGTCTGTATAGATGTTTCAACCTTTCAAACAGAATCTAATGAACGAATTATAAGTATGGAAGCAAAGGTTGGAAATGAAGAACTTAACACTTCCAGAAACCAGAGGCAAGCTGTTATCCAGATCTCCCGATGGTCAGAAGACCAATCAACACAAGAAGTGCTGCGGGATGTAGTACAAGGGTTGACAAACGGAGATGTCAATGTTGTTTTTAAACAGAAAGATATTTTGGAGAAATATCCGAACTTCAATGTGAATACCTTAAGACGCGTTATTATAGAGGACTGTGCTAACGGTCCACCACCCAATGATAATATCGTTATCAACCCCCATGGTAAATATTGGTGGGTCGCCAGAGGAGAGTATCGTCTGTATGATCCTGCCAGAGACAAGGGGTAGAACGATGATGATTAGGTTAGTTGATGAATAAACAGAAGATGACGTATTTTGAGAAAGAAGATATATCGCATCTCGTGATTTCCGATGATCCTGAAAGCGACAGTTTAGAGTTGAGCCCTAATATCACTGCTGAACTGAATGAGAATGGTGAACTTATCGAAATTGAGATTCTCAACGCAAGTGCTTTCATTCAGGATGCGGTCTTGAATACGGATTTCGCTGAAGGGATTTCTTTGGTTAACAAAAGTTAATGGGTCTGGTCGTTTTGCTTTTTTTGACAGATTTCTTCAGACGTGTTAGTATGTTTACGACTTTGGTTGTTGATTCTGCAAAAAAGGAAGGCTTCATGAACAATAACAATCCTTACGATGATTTCACTACTCGTTTGAAGTTGCTGGTTAGCAAGCATCCACAGTTGATCACAACTACTCTCAGTAATATTTTTACTATGAGGCTCCTTGGAAACAAAACTCATGGAGATTTAGCGGAAATTGGCATCTGTGAATTTATTAATCAATATATGTATGATTTCAAATCTATTCACGTTGGCAAAGATCTCTATCGGGCAAAATCAAAAGAAGAAGACATCAAAATTATCAACGAAATTACTGAAGACGAGTTCCCAGTTAGTCTTAAAGCTTACGGTCATGGTCCGCTCCAACTGTCAACCGACAAAAATTCTCTCATGTTTCCAAAACTGACGCAAACCGGAAGAGAGATAAAGGATCAGGACACCATCCAAAATCTTTTAAAGGATACTGCTTTTGCTGAGTTTGATAGCATCAACGTGTTACCTTTAATCTACGATGAGAAGAGACAACGGTGCAATATACTTGTATTTGATTGGAAACGTGCAGTGAATGAAACCTCTTATATCATCAGAGAGGAAAGTGGCAGAGGCAGAAAACATCCCGTTTACCGATTTTACGATAGTAGTGGTAATTATATATGTGAGGTGCGCTATGGTGATGCTACTGCTAACGCACTTCAACGTGGTCTGTGGACTCATACTAAGAATGCCCTGAAGTATTTCGACAGTGTTACCAACGGATGGATTATTTACTCACATAATCTGTCTCTTGTCAAACTTTTTTCTCATGCCCTAGTGTCTTCAGAAACGGGACATGTCTCAGCGTTTGAGGAGATTAAAGAAGATATTGCAAATATGAAGCAAGGATTGGGAGTGGAAACATGAAACAGGTGCTCCCTCTCTTCAAAGATTTTGTACTCAATCCGCCTACTACTGAAGGCATCAAATACATCGGTTCCAAACTGAAACTCATTCCACAAGTGCTGGAACTTGTCAAAAAAGTCAACGCCAAAACAATCCTTGACGGCTTCTCAGGTACAACCCGCGTCTCACAGGTGCTTGCCAAACTCGGCTATACCGTTATCTGCAACGACATTGCGCCTTGGTCAGCGGTTTTCGGTACGTGCTATCTTCTCAACACGAAACCGAGAGAAGCGTATCAATCCCTCATTGATCATCTCAACGCCGTACCACCTATTGATGGCTGGTTCACGGAGCATTACGGCGGACACGCTAATGGTGGCTATGCTGTCCAAGCGGATGGACTTAAGAAACCGTGGCAGCTTCACAACACCCGCAAATTAGATGCGATTCGACAAGAGATAGAAACCCTCAATCTTGATCCAGTCGAAAAAGCGGTGGCACTCACAAGTTTGATGCTGGCACTTGACCGCGTTGACAGTACGATCGGACATTTTTCTGCGTATCTCAAAGAATGGGCACCTCGTGCCTATAAGGAATTGGTGCTTGAGGTGCCGGAAGTTTTCACGTCAGCAGGCAAACATCAGGTTTATCAAACCGACATTTTTGAACTCGTGCCGCGTGTTTCTGTTGACCTTGCCTACTTCGATCCACCCTACGGTTCAAACAACGAGAAGATGCCTCCCTCTCGCGTCAGATATGCCGCCTACTACCACCTCTGGAAAAGCGTTGTCATCTTTGATAAACCCACACTTTTCGGCAAAGCAAAACGGCGAGAAGATACATCAGATCGCCTCGCCGCGTCTG